>NZ_QTMM01000025.1:0-84946 GCF_003635445.1 Parabacteroides sp. AF17-3
TTTCTATTTCCGGAAGGAAGGATTGATATATCAGCAGGGTTAGTAGAGATACTAACAAAGCGCAAGTTACTGAAAGAGTAGCGTTGTCCAGGTCAAACATCTTAAAAGGTATTAAGGTGGTTATAGCGTTGGGGATCCACCTCTTCCCATTCCGAACAGAGAAGTTAAGCCCAACCACGTCGATGGTACTGCGTAAAAGTGGGAGAGTAGATAGCCGCCGTTTTAGAGTCACAGACTCCAAACAAATGAAAGGAATCAATCGAAAGGTTGGTTCCTTTTTGCGTTTATGAAGAGCTCCTTTTTATATATGAATACCAATTCCTATATTTGTACCTCATTCAAATATACATATAAACGTGGCGAATACAACATTACAAGATCATACAAAACAAATCAACCGGGTTATTGATTATATTAATTCAAATCTGAACAGGCAGATATCGATAGATGAGTTATCGTCGTTAGTTGATATTTCTACTTATCATTTTCATCGGATATTTACTGCCTCCATGGCTGAACCTGTAGGAAAGTATATTCTTCGGAGAAGATTGGAGCGGGCGGCCAATGTTTTGCTGAGTGATCCTGCTGCGATCAAGGATGTGGCTTATGATTGGGGTTTTTCTTCCGCCTCTTCTTTTTGTCGTAGTTTCAAACGTCATTTTGGTATTTCTGCCGAAGAGTATCGTCGCAAGAACGGATATCCGGATAGCAAGAAATGTCAATTCAAGAGCATAAACGAGCAACATACCTCGCTTTATTCACGCTATTTTTGTCGTGATAAAACAATCAAAGTAAATGGTATGGATATGAATTGCACTTTTGAAATTAAGCAGATGCCTGAGAGGGCTATTATTTATTGTCGTCATCAGGGAGCATTGGACCAGATGCAGGAGGCTTTCGCCAATCTTATGAAGTGGGCACTGCCCAGAGGGTTTGTTTCACAACCGGATATGAGGTTATTGTCCGTCTATCATGATGATCCTCGTGTTACCCCGGTCGATAAATTAACAGCCGATGCGGCCATGTTTGTTCCGGAAGAAATGAAGCCGGAAGGAATTATTGGAAGCTATAAGCTCTCCGGTGGGTTGTATGCGGTTGGACGTTTTGAATTATCTATGTCTGAGTTTCCGGCTGCCTGGATGGCAATGTTCGATTTATTGGAAGAAAATGGCTGTAAGTGTGGTTATGGACATCATTATGAGATTTATCAGAATAACCATGACGAACATCCGGAAAAAAAGTTTATTGTGGATATTTGTATACCTGTTGAACCGGTATAACAGGGAAGGTGGTTGCATCATTTGCTTATGGCACATGAATAATACAGATCAGGCAGATTTACATGGTAAAGAATCCATGTAAATCTGCCTGATCTGTATTATCTGTATGTTGTTTATAGTCTATTTTATAAAGAATCATTTAGTACATACCTCAACTGATCCATCATCAGAGATATTTCTGAATCTTCTATACCGGCCACGATTAAATCCGGGATGTCCTGATTGAATTCTTCCTGGAACTTATAGAAATTCCCGTTTTCTTTTTCTATAGCCTGCCTGTAGAATTCTATAGCCCCTTTTATATTTTGCAGAGCCCATTCCGTATGGCCGGCATTTAGCAGGTCCTGCGTATTGGGTTGATCAGCCAATATCTTTTTGTAATAATTGCGTGCCTGATCATATTTACCGGTCAGGAACGAACACCAGGCTATAGGACGCCATGCCTTGCTATTGCTATCCATATAATCAACCTTGAAGAAACATTTCAATGCTTCACTGTAGTTTTTGAGTTCCAGGTAACAATGTCCGATACTGATTGTAATAGATAAATTATCTGGGTTCAGCTTCTCGTACCGGCGATAGTACTTTAATGCTTCTTCCGGTTCTTTCAGCGAACGGTAGCAACCGGCAATCCGGCGGATCACCCATTTGCTTTGCGGATTTAAAAGGTCTGCCCTCAGATAAGCATCGAGAGCTCCTTGTAAATCATCATTCATTTGCTTACAGTAGCCTATTTTCTGGAAAAGTATATCACTCTCCTGATTCGTCTCAGCCAATTGGTTGAAGATGGTCAGAGCATCACTGAAATAGTTTTTGCGCAGGTAGTATTCTGCAATCGTACTCAGACTTTCTTCATCGGAGATATAAGGACGCAAAATATCCAGGTTATGAAAGTCAAGAGGCAATGTGAAAATGTCGTTGAAATCCAGGTGTCCCGGATATATTTTAAAGAAGCGGTACAGGTCTTGTATATATTGTCCTGTAATCGTCTCCAGTTTGCCCCGTTTACTGATCAGTTCTTCTTTATTCTGTTGGATCATTTCAGTAGCCTGGCTGTCAAACTGATTCATCATCATTTTTTTAGCTTCTTCAGGCAACTGCATCATACTGAAGTATAATGAATATTTATCGGAATTGCACATGAATGCTGCCAGCGTCATGGAGTCCAGCATCTGTTTTTCACCATTGTTCTGGTTAAAACGATCCCCGAACGATGAATGTTCTGTCGTAAATGGCAAAAGCCAGTTACTCAGTTCGCGGAAGAAGGGGAAACTCTTCAAATGAACGAAGGTGGAATGCATGACATCGGCACCTTCCTGTTGCAGTTCACTGAATTCTTCCATCTTTTTACCCAGCGAACTGTCGGCAAATATATTTTCCCATTCCGGGTTCATTTCCTCTCCAAGCTGTTCCGGGGTAATGTCTTTCAGATTTATTTTATTGCTGATCTTAGGACTCAGTTTCATCATTTCGGGAATGATCTCATTCTGTAGTTTCCGTGTAATCTTTTCTGTCTCACGGGCCAGGATAAAACGCAGTGTGATGGTCCGTATAGCTTTCGTGAAGCCGGGAACCTCTGAAAGAGCATCCAGCCTGTTTATTATTTGCGGATAAAGAGCCGTTCTTTTTCTATAAGTATATAATGTAAGCAGGATGGAGATCAGCGCACGTACTTTGATCTCTTCATTCCTATGATTTGCCGCATCAAACAATAACATCATTTTCTCCGGGTCGAAAGCAGCCTGTAATCCGAGCGTCAGCGATGAAACAATCTGACAGCCTGCCGTAAACGGAAGTTCGTTATCGAAAAGAATATTCTTTATAACAGCAGCATCTTCAACCATGAAAGGATCGGAGACCCATATCTTATTGAACAAGACAATGAGCATGGCATCATATTCGGCCCTGTTTCCTGTCGCATAATGCTTGCTTAGCTGGAGGTGGAGGTTCTCGAAAGTCACGTTAGGCTGGACTTGCAAACTCCTGCGCCGGCTATAGAAGGCCAAAGGCGATTCAACTGCCATCGCTTTATGCTTGATCCGGTCGGCCAACTCGTATGAGGAGGTCTGGATCTTGTTATATATCTGTTCCTGCATCGGATCTTTGGCCCCTTCGATGCGATAACGCAACATATATTTATATGTATCCTGCAACTCATTCAATTTGTCCTGGAACGATATTTCACGGCTTCCGGAAATGAGTGCCTGAATGGAATCAAAAGCATTCTTTAATTCCTTGCTATCTAATGAACCGATAATGCGGTTGTAAGCTTTATTTATTTCTTGTAGTGTCATATAATATTAACAACAAATGGTATGCCAAAAGTATAGTTTTTGACCTAAAATTCCTATCTTTGCACACCTAAAATAAATTAGCACATGAAGAATATCCGCAATTTCTGTATTATTGCTCATATTGACCATGGTAAGAGTACTTTGGCTGACCGTTTGCTTGAATATACCAAGACAGTCGAAGGCAAAGACTTACAAGCGCAGGTCCTCGATGATATGGATCTGGAGCGCGAACGAGGCATTACGATCAAGAGTCATGCCATTCAGATGAAATATAATTATAAAGGTGAAGAATATATCCTGAATTTGATCGATACGCCGGGACACGTCGACTTTTCGTACGAAGTTTCCCGCTCTATTGCTGCATGTGAAGGGGCTTTGCTGATTATCGATGCCGCCCAGGGAATCCAGGCGCAGACTATATCCAATCTGTATATGGCAATCGAAAATGATCTGGAGATCATCCCGGTCATGAATAAGATAGACCTTCCCAGCGCTATGCCGGAAGAAGTGGAAGATCAGATCGTTGAACTGTTGGGCTGTCCACGTGAGGATATTATCCGGGCAAGCGGTAAGACCGGTGAAGGTGTTTTTCAGATCCTCGATACGATCATTGAAAAAGTGCCGGCTCCCAAAGGAGATCCGGAAGCACCGCTTCAGTGTCTTATCTTTGACTCCGTATTTAATTCATTCCGTGGCATTATCGCCTATTTCAAGGTGGTGAACGGCGTGATCCGAAAAGGAGACCATGTCAAGTTTATCGCGACAGGAAAAGAATATGACGCAGACGAAGTCGGTGTATTAAAGCTGGAAATGTCGCCACGCAGTGAAATCGGAACCGGCGATGTAGGTTATATCATTTCCGGTATTAAAACATCAAAAGAAGTAAAGGTCGGCGATACTATAACTCATGTGGCCCGTTCGGCAAAGGCAGGTATAGCCGGTTTCGAGGAAGTGAAGCCGATGGTGTTTGCCGGTGTGTATCCGATCGACAGCGAAGATTTTGAAAATCTGCGTGCGTCATTGGAGAAACTGCAATTGAATGATGCCTCCCTGACATTTCAGCCGGAAAGTTCTGCCGCTCTGGGTTTTGGTTTCCGTTGCGGATTCCTGGGATTGTTGCATATGGAGATTGTTCAGGAACGCCTGGACCGTGAATTCAATATGGATGTGATTACGACAGTACCTAACGTATCCTACAAAGTATATGATAAAAAAGGTAATTGTATAGAAGTTCATAACCCTAGCGGTTTGCCTGAACCGACATTGATCGATCATATCGATGAGCCATATATTCGTGCTTCTGTCATAACGAACACGACTTTTATCGGTCCGATCATGACACTTTGTCTGGGTAAACGTGGTATTCTGCTGAAACAGGAATATATTTCAGGCGATCGTGTGGAAATCCATTACGATATGCCTTTAGGGGAAATTGTGATCGACTTCTATGACAAACTGAAGAGTATCTCTAAAGGATATGCCTCTTTTGATTACCATATCCATGATTTCCGCCCGAGTAAACTGGTGAAGCTGGATATCCTGTTGAACGGTGAGCCGGTGGATGCCCTGTCTACATTAACACATGTGGATAACAGTGTGGCATTTGGTCGTCGTATGTGTGAAAAACTGAAGGAATTGATACCTCGCCAGCAGTTTGATATTGCCATTCAGGCAGCTATCGGAGCGAAGATCATTGCCCGTGAGACGATCAAGGCAGTACGTAAGGATGTAACAGCCAAATGTTATGGTGGTGATATTTCACGTAAACGTAAATTGCTGGAAAAACAGAAAGAAGGTAAGAAACGAATGAAGCAGATCGGATCGGTAGAAGTTCCGCAGAAGGCATTCCTTGCTGTATTAAAGTTAGATTAAAAACAGCTTCAAAAAAGAATTGTAAGTACGAAGCTATTAATTATCAATATGTAGAAGGTGACGCTGGCTATTTAGGACGGCGTCACTTTTTGTTTGGTATCATTGCCTCTATTTTTTAGCGATCATACTATTTACCTTAACCCCTTTACTAGTATATAATTAGATGTAAAGTTATAACTTCTTAATCATTCGACCCAGGTGAAATACGTAGTTGACCCAGGTCGAATTTATAGTTGACCTAGGTCAAATTTGAAGTTGCCCATGGTCGAAAGATTAAAAACATATAGGTTTTGTATGTTAACGTTTTTAGTTGACTACTAAATGTCTTATCGATAAAGTAGGTTGACTCGGTTAAAACTTAGTAATAAAACAGGTTGACCATGTTCTATCTTATTCATGAACGAGGTTACCCTGACAAAAATAATCAAAAATCTTATTCTCCCCCAAAAAGATTATGAAAAACCACCACGGAGGTTTGCCATGCGGCTGGAGGCGTGAAGCCTCCAAAGAGTCTACCGTGTGCTTCCTCCCTCTTGAGGCTGCTCTTATCCTGTTTGAGCCATGCCATATTGCTTCTTTATGGCTATTTCGCGATAACTCTTCCAATTCTTCTTCATCTCGCCTTCACATTTGGCAGCCTGGTTTGGTGTCATGCCCTCCAGGCTCAAGTGGGGGCGTTCATGGTTGTAAAAGTCCACAGCTGCTTTCACGGCCTCCTTTACTTGCCTGATTCCATAGAACTCCATACCTTTAAAAAACTCATTCTTAATGGTATTATTCACACGTTCGGCCACGGCATTATCCTTGGGGTTTCCACTCTCGGTCATACTTATGCCTATTTTGCAGTCCTTCAAACGGGCTGTGTAGGCATAGCTGGCATATTGTACACCACGATCGGAATGATGGATTAGCTCTGAAAGCTCTTTTCCTTTATAATGCTTCAAGCTCATTTCTAATGCTTGCAATGGGTATTTCGTTTCCAATGTATCTCCTACGCTATAACCTACGATTTCTTTCGTATAATAGTCCGTAACCAGGGATAGATAACAGAAGTCGTATTTCTCTCTCTCTGGAGTTATCCCAAAAGGAATATAGGTGATATCACTCACTATCAACTGACAGGGACGAGTGGGGATCAGGTCTTTAACCAAGTTTGGATAAAGAGGAAGATCATGATTGGAATCAGTGGTTGACACGCGCCGTTTACGTTTGCGCACCTTTAAGCCATAGCGTTCCAGAATATCATAAAAACGGTTATACCCTACACTCTGTTCCTCTCCGAACCGGTTATGATACATCATCCAGAGTTTATTGCCTCCGATACCACGATCATTTTTGCGAACACCTTTAACGAACTCAACCACAAAGGCTTCCTGAGCCATTTTGAACATCAATTTATCAATATGCTTGTAGTAGGCTTGCTTGCTTACACCAAGTAGACGACACATAGGGACAATGCCGTAAAGCTTTTTGTCCCTATTGTGAAGCCTACATGCACTTGGTGCCAACTTTTTTTAGGTCGATGCCATAAACTTCTTTTCCGAATACGACCATTTCTTCATAAAAATCAGCACGCAAGCGTTCTTGGGCCAAATCCTTTTTCAGGATTGCAATCTCCTCTTGTAACTTTTTGTAGTCTTCAGGAGTAACGTCTTTACCTTGCTTCTTCATTAACTCTGCTTGTTGAGGATTTTCCTCTTCAAAGGTAGTTAATGCATAATAAACACTACCACGGCTTAGGCCAAATTTTTTACCAATACTCGAAATATCCTCACCCTCCAAAATGCGAAGACGATAAATTTCCTGATGACGCAAATTACGCTCTTGTTCTCGATTGTACTGCTTTTCTTTCATTTGTTGATTCTGCTAAGAGTCAACCATATTTACAAAAAGACATTTGAATCTAAAAAACAAGTTAGTATTCAATAAGAAACATCTTGTAAAGTATTAGGCTCTTTCGGGAGGGTATCGGACTTTATCAGAAATGACTTGTGCCGGAAAAAGTTAATAATAAAACGAGTGACGCTGCATGTATAAGGCGGCGTCACTCGTAAATATTTGATATTTAGTTAAATGTAGTGCTATTCGTCTGTTTGATCCTGCTTTTTTGCTAAACTTATGCCGCCGTTTTCTAACGTGATAAGATGCTGTTTGTAAAGGGCACCGATCGCTTGTTTGAAGCTTTTCTTGCTGCATTGGAAAAGTGATTGAATGACTTCCGGGTCACTTTTGTCGTGTACAGCGATAAATCCTCCCTGACTTTTTAACGATTCGAGAATGGTTCCGGCCAGTCCTTCTATTTTCTGATAGCCCAGCGGAACGAGGCTTACGTCTATTTTTTCATCTTCGCGGACTTCTTTGATGTAGCCTTTAATCTCTTCTCCTTTTTCCAGGCGACGAAAGACTTCATTATAGTATACCAATCCCCAATGCAGGTTATTAATGATAACTTTATAACCGATCTCCGTTTCATCCGCCACCAGTAAGTTTACTTCCTGATTGAAGGTATATTCGGGCATTACATTGTCCAGATACTTGTCGATACGTGCAGAAGCCACGATACGTCCGGTGATATGATCGAGATGGACATATACCAGATACCACCTGCCTTCGCGCATCGGCATCTTTTGTTCTTTGAAAGGGACGAGCAGATCCTTCATCAGCCCCCATTCCAGAAAAGCCCCCGTGTTATTAACCGATTTGACTTCCATGAATTTGAATTCGCCGACAGTAGCCAGCGGTCGTGCTGTCGTAGCGATCAGCCTTCCTTCATTATCGTGATAAATAAAGACTTCCACTTCATCCCCCGGCTTTACGTTCTTTGGAACATAACGGGCCGGCAGAAGTATCTCTTTCCCGTTACCCCCGTCCAGGTAGACCCCGAAATCCAGGTCTTTTACTATTTTTAGCGTGTTATATTTTCCTACTTCAAGCATAATCTGTTTCTTTTGGGACAAAAGTACATGATAATTCAAGAAAGAGAGATAAAATCTCCTATATTTTTACTTCATCATGCAGCAATATATTAACAAATGCATCGTTATAGATGTAACTCGGACTAGAAGAACACACTTATATGGTCCGGGGTTGAACTAAAAGTCGTATATTTGCAACTTATTTGAAGAAAAACAAAATTATGAGATTGAAATTAGCTTCGGCAGTGTTGTTTATTATCTTAATGGGATCTTGCGCTGTCCCTAAAGATATTACTTATTTTCAAAAGGGGAACGATATAACAGCAGAGCAAATAGCTCAAATGAAGAATTATATTGATCCGATGATTAAGGTGGGAGATGTGTTAACTATTTCAGTATCTTCGACAGACCCTTTAGCTGTTGCTCCTTTTAATTTACCATTGGTGTCTTTTGTTAAGGAAGGAGGGGTTATTTCTAATTCAACTGTGGGAGGTTCTGCTTCTGGTTCCAAAGATATTGCATCATCTCAGGCAATGCAAACATATACGGTAAATGCTTCTGGAATGATCAATTTCCCAGTGCTCGGTGAGCTGAAGATTGCTGATATGCGGAAGCAAGATGTAATAAATTTAATTCAGGATAAAATTCGGCAATATGTAAAAGATCCTATTGTAAACCTGAATATTATTAACTATAAGGTAACTGTACTGGGTGAAGTGAATAGACCCGGTAGTTATTCGATTGGAACAGATCGTGTTTCAATTCTGGATGCATTAGGGTATGCTGGTGATATGACTATATTTGGAGACCGTAAAAATGTAAAAGTTATTCGGGATATTAATGGGGTAAAGCAAATTATAGTTTATGATGTGACAAGCAGTGATTTTTTGATTGACCCTGATTTCTATTTACAGCAAAATGATGTAGTTTATGTAGAACCTAACGACAAGAGAAAGAAGAACTCCCGTTATAGCCAAACAGATCAATTTTCTCTTTCCATCGTTACTGCAATAGTGAGTGTATGTTCTACCGTAACAAGTATAGTTTTAGCAATAAGTAGAAGATAAATAACGTAATATTTATGGAAAATACAGAAGTAAAAGATACTCCTTTAAATTTGTTTAAAGGAATAAAGGAAGCTTTTCATTATTGGAAATGGTTCTTGATATCAGTAGTAGTTTGTGTAACATTGTCTGTTTTATATGTTTGGGTAACACAGCCTGTATATCAAGTAGATGCAAATGTATTAATAAAAACAGAGTCAGAGAAGGGGGGAGCCAGTGCTGCAATGTCTTCCATGCTACAAGGATTTTCTTTCGGAAGTTCTTTAGGTGTAGGTGGAGCGTCTGTTGATGATGAATTATTGTTAATCAACTCATATACGCTACTTCGTCAATCAGTTGCAGAATTGGGACTTAATACCCGTTATACTTCCGGAGGTCTCTTTTCCAAGGTAGATTATTTTGGAGATTCTCCTTTTACTGTAACGTCTAAAGATAGCTTAGCTGAAACATTTACTAGCCAGATCACTTTTAAATTGAAGGTCGAATCTAATGGCTCTGTAAAAGTGAAAGCAAAGAAAGGGTGGTCAACGATAGGTGAAGTTACTTCAGCTACTTTTCCCATTGTTCTTAAAACGGATGGCTATGGTGATTTTCTAATAGAAAAAACATCTTACTTCGAGAAGAATCCTGTGAAGTCTATGAAAATTGTTTTCAGTGGGTATGATGTTGCTACGGAATCGTTAATGAAGGATTTGCTTGTCTCTATCAAAGAGAAAAAAGCAAATGGTATTAATTTGAGTATTGAAGAGACAAATGTTCGTAGAGGAAAAGCTCTTTTGAATACAATTATTCGTAAGTATAATGAAGAAGGCTTGAAAGATAAAAATATATCGGCAGAACGTTCGAGTGTTTTTTATGATCAACGCATTGCTATTAATGAAAGGGAACTGGATCAGATAGAAAGACGGTTGGAAGCGTATAAGATAGATAATAACTTAACGGATCTGGAAACAGAGGCTGAGATTTTATTGACAAAGAACGGTGATTTTAAGGAAAAGCTGATCGATTCAGAAATTCAGTTTGCTACAGTAAGTTTGATTGAAGATTTTCTTAAGGATCCTGCAAATAAATATGCATTGGCTCCATTTAACTTGGGGGTAACGGAAAAAACAGCGTCTGAAGGTTTGCAGCAATATAATGATTATTTATTGGCACGTATCAGATTGTTGAATACGACAACTGAAGATAACCCGAATGTCCAACTTTTAAATGAACAGATAGAGATTATGCGTAATAACGTGTTGGAAACATTTAAGAGTATTAAGGCTGGTTTTAATTTTGCACGTCAAGATCTGGTAAAGCAGGAACGGGAGTTTCTCACTCGTATTAAAAAGATGCCAACTCAGGAAAGAGAGTTCTTGGATATTAAACGTCAGCAAATGATAAAATCAGAATTGTATTTATATTTGTTACAACAGAAAGAAGAGTCTGCTTTAAAATTAGCAACAACTATGGATAAAGCTAAGATCATTGATGAAGCTTATAGTTTAAGTGAGCCGGTGAAGCCTAATAAATTATTTATTTTTTCAATAGCATTGATATTGTCATTAGCTATTCCTATTATTATCTTGACAGGTAAGAGTCTAATGAAAGATCTGTAATATTTCCTCAGAAGTTTAATTAATGGAAAGTACTGGAGTTTTTTCAACAAGTAGAAATATAGATTATTGGATACTGATTCTATGTCTTTTTTTACTGGCGGCAGTAGGATATGGATTTCAGATAGCCCGTTTTGTTTTATTAGACTTAGTAGCATGTTATTTTTTATGTAAAAATATAAGGGAAGTAAGAAATTTTAAAATTCTTATTCCCTTAGCCGTTTTGTTGATACTGGGGACAAGAGTAGCAACAGGATATCAAATAACGCATATCGTACGTGATGTTGCATATTTTTTGTGCCCTATTTCGGCTTTCATTGTAGGACATTTTACATATAAATATATATCATTAAAAAAGTTCTTACTTGTTACTGTTTTATTCGGGACTATTTATTCCTTGATTTATTTTATGCAAATAACATTGGAGTTTAATACGTTATTTGTTGCGGATGCAGAGGATACACGGTATTCAATTGGGACAGGAACTCCTTCGCCAGTATTAGCTATAGTCATTGTTATTTTGGGTAAGCAATATTTGAAAGATTTTAAAATAAGTAATTTATATTGGTTCTTGTTTATTGGAATAAACTGTTTAACAATTTATTATTTTGCGTCACGTGTATATTATTTTACATTGCTTTTATTCCTGGTACCATTACTTTATTATAACTTTATACAAAAATACAGGCGAATTGGGAATTATTTGTTTGTGATTATTTTGGCTGGATTGGTGAGTATTATTGCCGTTTTGCTGAATGGGAATAATTTCCTAGCAGAGAAGATGCGTAATTCTATAACAGAAATGTTTGTTCAATCATTTGATGATTATGATTCGGTTTTATACAATTGGCGAGCCTATGAACTGTTTGAAGCAGTTAAAGCTTTTATGAGTGCAGATACATTTCATAAGATTATAGGTTTTGGCTTTGGAAAAACTATCTCTTTGGAATATGGATTAATTATGCCTGGATTGACAATTAATGATATTCCAATATTTCATAATGGTTTTGCCTATTTATTGATAAAGACTGGTTTGATAGGGCTTATCCTCGTTTTATTGTTTTCTTGTATGTTGCTTTATAAGGGATATGTTTATTCAAAAGGGAATCCGGACTTGAAATTCGTTTTCTTTCTATTGTTTTCTGCCTTATTATCTTTTAACTTCTCAATGTTAGTTGTAAATGGCTTTTTCTCAGGTGAATCTTGTTATCTAATAGTATTGGCAGGCTATACATATTCTATGCTGAAAAATGAATATAAAAAGACGCAAAATGAAACAGTTTAGTATTATAATAGCTACATATAATGCTGCTGAGACATTGAATGCATGTCTGAACAGTATACGATCGCAAAAGGCAGAGGAGGTCGAGTTGATAGTCGTTGATGGAAATTCAGCGGATGCAACTCATGAGATAGTTCAGGAAAATATGGATATTATAGATATTTATATACATGAAAAAGACAAAGGAATTTATGATGCTTGGAATAAAGGTGTTAAGGCTTCCTGTGGAGAATGGATCTTGTTTATAGGAGCTGATGATATTTTGTGCCCGGATACTATTTCTTTTTACAAGGATGCATTAGCTAAAACGGATTGTACGAAAATTGATTATGTATCTGCCTGGGTAAATTATGTAGATTCTTCAGGACGTGTGTTCTGCCGATTGGGATCGGCATGGAATTGGAAAGATTTTTCAAAGGCTATGAATGTAGCTCATGTAGCTTCTTTGCATAATAGGCAATTGTTTGATGAAACAGGTCTTTTTAACCTTGAGTATAAAATATGTGCTGATTATGAATTTCTTGCAAGAAAGGAAAATCGTTTGAAAACTCTTTTTTTTGAGAAAGTAGTTGCACATATGAGAATGGGAGGTATAAGTTTAAGTGGAAAGGCTATTAAAGAAACTTGTAAAATTGCGAATGTTCATACAAAAAGAAGCTTATTCGGTCGAATAGCCTTAGCTTCAGAAAAGTATATGTACTATTATTTGTTTTTAATCAAAATAAGAATATGGAGGGTTTTTAAACATGCGTATATCTTTTTGGTTTGAAAAAATGATGAGGTTAAGAAATGCTCAGTTTTCATTATCAGAGAATATTACGGATTATACTTTGATATTGTTTATTATGCATTTATTTTTATGCAAAATGAGGGGGGTGTTTTATTCTTTATTTAGGGGAAGAGTATGTTTGAGCTTGTTTGTTGAAAGAGGTGTTTCCATGTCCTATTTTAGGAATATGGATTTAGGGAAAATGTTGTTAGTTGAAAAGGGAGCAGTTATATCTGCATTGGCTCCAAAATCACTTCGTATAGGAAATAATGTCAAAATTTCAGCCTATTCTAGTATTCATGTTTCTAAAAATTATCAGAATATTACAGGCTTTATCCATATCGGCAATAATGTTGGCATTGGAGAGTATGCTAATCTGGGAGGTGCTGGCGGTTTGGAGATAGGCGATAATTGTATTATAGGTGCTTATTTTTCTTGTCATCCAGAGAACCATAACTTTGAGGATAAATCAGTGTTGATTAAAAATCAGGGTGTTTCTCATAAAGGAATAGTAATAGGTAATAACTGTTGGATAGGGGCAAAAGTTACTATATTAGACGGAACAAAAGTCGGTAATTCGTGTGTTATAGCGGCAGGAGCTGTTGTAAAAGGCGAATTTCCAGATCATTGTGTAATAGGAGGAGTTCCTGCTAGAATACTTCGAAAATATTAAGTGGTCAATGAAGAAAGTTATATGTTTTCATTTGTATAATGATTATAGTGGAAGTCCACGAGTTTTATCTCTAGTTATTCGTGCCTTAGTAGAGAAAGGGTATCAGGTTGAGTTATATACTTCTAATACAGACGGATTTTTGACTGGACTAGAGGGGGTTGTCAATCATCTGTTTAGATATAAGTGGACAAAGAATAAAATAATAACTCTGTTATGGTTGTTATATGCTCAAACATATATGTTTTTCTCCTCATTGAAATATATCCATAAGAAGGATGTTTTGTTTTATGTAAATACAATTTGCCCTGTAGGGGCTGTATTTTCTGCTGCACTATGTAACATCCCAGTAATATATCATGTACATGAGAAATATGTTAATCCTAATATATTACATCATTTTTATGAATTAGTTTGGCGTCGATTTTCAACACAAACAATTTTTGTTTCTAAATATCTGCAAAAGCAATATTTAAAAAAAGAGATGAATTCTATAGTTGTCTATAATGCTCTTTCTGATGATTTTTTGAATAATTTAAAATCAAGAGAGCATAGAAGCAAACCTTATAATATTTTAATGATATGTTCTTTAAAGCGTTATAAGGGAATCGATGTTTTTGTAGAACTGGCTAAACGATTACCCCAATATCGTTTTACCTTAGTTGTAAATGGTTCAAAGGAAGAGACTGCTACTTTTTTTCAAAATATACCAGTAAATTTGCATGTATATCCGGCACAAAAAAAGGTATTTGATTTTTTACATCAGGCCGATTTAGTTTTAAATTTATCTATTCCCTCACTTTGGATAGAAACATTTGGACTTACGCTACTGGAAGCAATGGCTTGCGGTGTGCCCGTTATCGCTCCACCGATAGGCGGTCCTGTTGAGTTAGTAGAAAATAATTATAATGGTTTTTTAGTTGACTCCCGAGATATTGAGGCTGTAATTGAAAAAATTATATATATATTTGAATCAGGAGAATACGAAAGATTGTCGAAAAATGCAAAGAACAAATCTTTATTATTCAATCGTGCCGATATGATACATAAGATAGAAGCACAAATAAAAGAAATTTGAGATGAAAATAGCAATTTTAGGAACGAGAGGTATACCTAATAATTATGGAGGGTTTGAGCAGTTTGCTGAATGTGTATCGGTTTCATTAGTAAAAAGAGGGCATCAGGTAACTGTTTATAACCCACATTTTCATTATTATCAATCAGATACTTACAATGGTGTGATGATTCGGAAGATTTATAGTCCGGAGAAATCAATCGGGGCTTCTGCTAATTTTATTTATGATTATTTGTGTTTAAAGGATGCGCTGAAATTAGATTTTGATATCATATTGGAATGTGGATATCATAGTAATGCTCCTTCTTACTTTTTGATGGGACAACGTAAGTCCCCTATTCTAATAACCAACATGGATGGTTTAGAGTGGAAGAGAAGTAAGTGGAATCGTACTACTCGGTGGCTAATAAAAAGATTAGAAAAATTAGCCGTAAAAAAATCTCATTATTTGGTTTCTGATAATATAGGTATTCAACAGTATTATAAAAATGAATTTGGGGTAGATTCATGTTGTATAGCATATGGGGCAACACCAGTAGATGTATTTGATGAACAATGTATTAAGGCATATGGAATAATTCCAAATAATTATTTTATGCTGATAGCTCGTCTTGAGCCAGAGAATAATATAGAGCCTGTATTGGACGGTTATTTAATGTCTGGTTCAAAGTTGCCATTTCTTGTGATTGGCAATAACGACACACCATATGGAAGGTATCTGAAAAATAAATATGCTAATGAGAATATAAATTTTGTAGGAGGTTTATATCAAAAAGAAATATTGGATAGTCTGAGATATTATGCTAAAGCTTACTTTCATGGTCATTCTGTAGGTGGGACAAATCCGTCTCTTTTGGAAGCGATGGCAAGTAAAGCATTGATTGTTGCACATGATAATGTATTTAATAGGGCTGTCTTGAAAGGAAATGCTTTGTTTTTCTCAACAGATCGAGATGTTGTAAATGTTATAAATCAAATAGATGAATTCGAAGTCCGGAATTTTAAAGAAAATAATTATTTGTTAATTAAGAACGAATATTCATGGGAAAAAATAGCCTCAATGTATGAATCCTTATTTGAAGATGCATTAAAAAGGTTAGCGTTCGATAAAGTTTGAGTTTTGCATTAAATAGGAGTGCTCAGAAATAATATCAAACAAAAAACAGACACTAGGATTATTGCCTGTTTTTTTGTTTGATATTATTTTTACAGATTGAGATCAAGTCTTTTTCCTATTGATTTTTTATCAAAAAAATGAGTGCAAAAAAGTTCTTCAAGGTATTCTTGGGAGAATCTTTCATTTTCAGGATATAAAATTCTTTCATGATCTAATATTTCTTCGATAGTGAATTTAGAAGCTATAATTCTAAACGGATTACCTACCACAACTGCATATGGAGGTACATTTTTTGATATGACACTACAGGCACCGACTACAGCACCTCTACCTACGGTAACTCCGGATAATAATGTTACATTTGCTCCAAGCCATACGTCTTCTTCTACTATAACATCTTTTTCTGATTCGTTGATCCGGAGAATGGGTAACATAAAATGCGGTATACCTACAGTAGGAATATGATTACCGGTTATGACTGTTAATCCGGGGGCTGCACCTGAATATTTTTTCATAATAAATTTCCCGGTATACGTGATAATTTTAGAAAATCCCTGAATTCGTGTTTGATCATGCATGAATACATTTTGAGGATTGGAAATGTGTGCCGGCATAGAGATAGGGGACTCTTCAGATCTAAGTCCGAAATCTTGTTTTTTTTGTCCATTTAAATACAGAAAGCGCATTGTGTTTACGGCATCTTTAATTCTCAATATAGATGCAAATCTTTTCTTTAGATGTTTTTTTATTTTCTGATTCATATAATTCTATTATTTTATCCAAATACCTGAGGCTTTTTTACTTATAATTTTGTTTATCTGTGTCGTAAAAATAAGAGAGTAAATAATATTTATACATATCATAGAAAGTATGACACCTTTAGCTCCTATTCTATTTCCGAAGTAAAAGGCTAATGGTATATGAAATAATAATCCTATTATAACAACACTTGATTGTAATTTTACAGCTCCTATTCCATTAATCATAAAAACTTGAAGTGAATCCCATGAATTAATAATAATAAATAGGGCAATTATGGCTGTCATACTTATTGATATATCAATATCGTTTCCTATCCATATATGATAAACATAAGGTGATATAAGGACTAATATGATAATTCCTATAACAACGCTAATATATACATAGCACATTTTTTTATAGATATTACGCATCCATTGAAAATCTTTTAATGTATATGCATCGGTAAAAGCAGGCCATAAAGGAGTTAAAATAATATTAAATACCATAGCGGCTACACTTAGATATTTATATGCTATATTATATTCAGTTACAGCTTCAGGTCCTGCAATATTAGATATAATGATGTTTGTAGATTGATACAAAATAATTACTTGAATTTGGATAATGAAGAATTTTACTCCCATTCCAAATAACTCTTTTATCTTTTTTTTATCAATATATTTATATGAAGGTGCTATCTTTTTAAAATCTCCTTTATATAAATATATTGAAAAAATAAGCAGAATAATTATTGGTGGAGCAGATATTGCTATAGCTAGCCCTATGAGAGAAGGTGATAAAGTTTTAGTTAGTATATAAATAAAAATTAAAGATAATATTTGTCCGAGCATAATAAAAAGAGATGACATGGCAACTCTTTGGTAAGCAGAGACAACAGCACCTAATACATTAAAAAACATTTGAAGAAAAACAGATGCTGTTAAAATGTACATGACTTTTATTATATCTTCATTGTAATTGTGAGAAACGTTTAAAATAGCAGTCCAATTGATATGTGGTATAATAATTGAAATTAACATACAGACAGGTAAAAATATGACAATCATCATATAATATGTGGTTGATACAAGATATTTACCATTTAAATAATCCTTGGTGGCTAGTGATTGTGCTAACTTGTTTTTTAAACCAAGAGTGAAGCCTATATCAAAAAAGTTTAACCATAAAACGATGGATGACAATGTTAGCCATATTCCATATAACTCTTTATTTATATAGTCTAATGTTAATGGGACTAATAATAAAGAAGTACAGATACTGATCCCCTTGATTACAATAGATCCGGCAATATTTTTTTTAACTAAAGAAGAACGATTGTTTCCGGAGAAAAAACTATTGATATTTAGCTTCATATTATTGATAATTATGAGTTCAAAGATGATGTTGCAGTTATCTTTTCTTTATAGTTACTTATGGCCTGATCATATATCTTGTTCCAAAATTCTTCTCTTCTATCCCAATGAAAATAAGGTGCACATTCTAATACACCATCTGAAAGCTCCTTTAATAATTCTGGTGTTTGCATTATCTCATTCAATTTATTGGAGAAGTCTTTTATTACTTGTGCATAGGATTTTATAGGTATTTTGATACCGCATTTTTCACAAACTATGTCATGCATTCCACAATGGTCTAATGTTATAGTGGGTACTCCCATACTCATTGCTTCCCAAATAACAGTTGTGTTAGCTTCCCCAAGGCTTGTTATTATGTGTAGATGTGCTTGTGATAAAATTGTATAAACTTCTTTTCGAGCAACTTTTCCATGCCATTTGATTAGATGATTGACTCCTTTCTTTATCGCATATTGTTCCATTTCTTTTTTTATGAAGCCATCTCCTACCACGTGTAAAAGTAAATTATCCTGTTTTATGTTTTCTAAAGCTTTGATGATAATTATTATAGCTTTAAAATCATCAATTCTTCCAATCCATATCAGATTAATCACTTTTTCTTTAAACTTAGTATCTGATATTCTTTTGATTTCTTCGGTAATACCGTTTTCTGGTAACCATGTACTTTGAGCATGGTGGGTTTTAAAAATGCATTGTTGATTTTCTGTAGTAGCTGTTAATAGCATATTACTGTTCTTTAACGCTTGTTTGACCCGGTATGAAGTTTTTAATTGAAATTTATTTAGAAATGTCCTAAGTAAGAAAAAAAACTTACCTCTCAGAGTATATGTTGCACGTAAAAGTTGAATAGGGTAGTTATTCATACCACCGATAGGTCCCCAGATATAAGGGAGTTTCAATTTCCATAAATAGCCAGGTTCTCTGTAGCCAATCGGGCCTAACAAGTGAACTAAATCGAAAATTTCGTTTTCTGTTAATTTTTTAGCGACTTTATAAGCCTCTTTATGCCAGTTTTGAAATGCAAAATAATAAGTGAAAGGTAGTATATGGCGCCTGTTGAGATAATTGAGGGCTATAGTCGTCTTACTATGGTGTACTGGTATAAAGTCTACGTTTTTTATTGGCGTTTTTATTTTGAATTCTTCTAATTCTGTAATATCCCCCATCTGTTCTCCAGAGATGCCGTATAAAACTGTTAATTTATGATATTTACTCATTCTGGTTATATAATTCCATGCTACGGCATATTCTGATCCGCGAGTAGGAGAAACACAGTAGGCCAATACTAGTATTTTTTTCATTTTATCAATTGTTATTTTACTAGTTTCTATGTAATAAATGAAAATAGGATGTTTAAAAGCTATATCTTTTACAAAGAAACTTCATTAATCTCAACAAAACAAATATTGAGATATAAATTTGATTTTATCATATTTGTTTAGTCTCTTAGTTAGTTGATTTTAAAGACTCTAATACTTTTATTTTGTTGTATATTAATTGATTGATAAATGTATATCCTTTATTTGAGAGGTGTAATTCGTCATCTTTAAAATATGTTGTATTGTTTGACATTGTTGTCCAAATGTCAATATAATAGCATGATGGGTTAATTTCATGGAATTTATCCATGTATTTGTTTATCAAGGTGTATTGGTTGAATTTCTCTTTTCGAAGTGGACTAGGTTTGATAGATATAAGTAAGACAATAGTATTAGGTCTCCTTATTTTTAGTTCTTTCATAAGTCTTTTGAACTTTTTTATATAGGTATTCGCATCATATTTATACATATCATTATCTCCATAATAAAAAACAAAGTATGAAGGATTGTATTTGAATATACGATTTTCTTTTTCGTTTATAAGGTCATCGAGACAGGATCCGCTAATTCCTGTGTTAATTAATTGGTAAGAAGTGAAACTTTTTTCTAAGTCAGGCCAAAAAGCGACAGTAGAACTTCCTGTGAAGAGTATATCTACGGTTTGAATATATGATGGTTCTTCAAATGTGATGGGTTCTTCGAGTTCTTCATCTATATTTATTTCTTTTGCACAGGAAACAAATATTGTAATAGTGAATAGCAAAATGAAGAATTTGAGTATATTCATATTCTATATATCCTTTACGTATTATCCCAATATATTTGTTTACAAATATATTATAAAAGTAACCAATTAGCGTATTGGTGGCGTGTTAATAATGTTGAATGGTGCTGAATAGCCTTTTTAAGCCTTTAGATGTTGATTATTTATTCTTTTAGAATAGTGTGTGTCTTTATTTTTCAATGAACAACCACTGCAATTTATACATTTATTACCTATATTTTTTTTATATAGCAATATTTGATATATTTTATATCCAACAATGATTATTGTTAATATTCCAATAAATATGATAGCTACTTCCTGCCACATAAGCCAATTAATTAATCAAATTAATAAACAAACTCCCCGTCTGATAAACCACAAACGAGACGATCCATGCTAAAACGCATGTGTACACAATTACAAATATTCCCCATTTCCATGATCCCGATTCATTGACGATGGCTGAGATCGTTGCGATACATGGGAAATAAATGAGAACAAACAGCATCAGGCTCAGAGCGATAAGTGGTGTAAAGACCGGATTGCCTTCTTCATCCAAATCTTGTTTTATACGTTCGGATAAAACCTGGCTATCTTCTTCATCTCCGGTGTACAGGACGCTTAACGTGCTGACTACGACTTCTTTTGCTGCCATACCAGTCAATAAGCTGACACTCATTTTCCAATCGAATCCTAATGGGTGAAGAACTGGCTGGATTGTTTGTCCTATCGTTCCGATATAAGAGTTCTTTTGATGCTCCATATTCTTTAACCGTTCCAACTCCGCAATTGTTTCCGTTTTTTCCTTCGAATCTAGTTCGGCATTTTCCACTTCTGCAATTTGCTTGTCGAATGCATCTCCCATCTCACTGTGGCGGGGGAAGTATCCCAGAAACCAGATGATAATGGAAGCGACTAAAATGACACCCCCCATTTTGTGGAGATACTGCTTCGCTTTTTCCCACATGTGGATCATAATCGACTTTGCAGTAGGCATTCGATAGGGGGGAAGTTCCATCACAAAAGGTACGTCTTCTTCTTTAAAAAGGAAACGTTTGAACAGCCGTGCCATAACAACAGCCAGAAGAATACCGCAAACATATAATGACAGGAGAATGAAACTTGCGTTTTTAGGGAAAAATGCACCAGCAAGTAACACATATACCGGTAAACGGGCACTGCAACTCATCAGCGGATTAACCAGCATGGTGATCATACGGCTATTGCGGCTTTCAATCGTACGGGAGGCCATAATAGCCGGCACATTACAACCGAATCCCATTACCAAAGGAATGAAAGATTTACCATGGAGTCCCATTTTGTGCATGATCTTATCCATGATGAAAGCAGCACGTGCCATATAACCCGAATCTTCCATGAATGAAATAAACAGGTACAGTATCAGGATGTTTGGAAGAAAAACGATGACACCGCCGACACCGCCGATGATACCATCGACCAGCAAGTCTTTTAACGGACCTTCACTCATGTTTCCCCGTACAAAATTACCGATCCAGCTAACCAGATTCTCGATCCACTCCATAGGATAGGCTCCCAAACGGAATGTAGCCTCGAACATGATCCACATAAAGAGAATAAATATGGGGAATCCCAATACTTTATGTGTAACGAATAAGTCTATGATCTGAGTGCTGGTCGCTTCTTTTATTTTATTTTGCTCATAGGTTTCCCGTAGCGCACCGGAGATAAAACCGTAACGGGCATTGGTAAATGCTGTTTCACTGTCTTCCAATAATAACTCTTCTATCTGTACAACATTCCGGTCGCGTTCTTCTATGATTGTTTCGGAGCCGGATAATGTCTGGATAAAACGTTCTATTTCCGGGTCTCCTTCCAATAGCTTGATGGAGAGATAACGTTTGGAAAGGCTTTTTGCTACATTTCCGTTATGTTTTATGGCATGCCGTACATTTGTAATACCTTTTTCCAGTACTTCTCCATAATTTATATGGATATGACGGATAACAGGATCTTCTTCTTCATATACTTTTATAACCCGCTTGAAAAGGTCTTCAATACCAAAACCGGTTCTGCTGATTGTCGGAACAATCGGGGTACCTATCATCCGGGATAATGATTCGTAATCGAATTTATTTCCGGATCGCTCCAACTCGTCATACATATTCAAGGCGATGACAGACCGGACGTCCATATCGATGAGCTGACAGGTCAGATAAAGATTCCTTTCCAGGTTTGATGCATCCAGGACATTGATAACAACGTCCGGTTGTTCTTCGCTGAGATGCCTGCGGACATAAAGTTCTTCCGGAGTATAGGCCGATAAGGAATAAGTACCGGGTAAATCTACGATCCTGAATGTGTAGCCATCTTGCTGGAAGGTTCCCTCTTTGGCATCGACGGTAACTCCGCTGTAGTTGCCTACATGTTCGTGGGCTCCGGATGCAAAATTGAATAAAGATGTTTTTCCACAGTTGGGATTTCCGACCAGGGCTACGTTTATTGTTTTTCCTTTATGTATAGCAAGTGCCTGTAAATCTTCTGTTGAAGGTAGTATATAAGAGTCGGCGGAACGTTCTTCACTTTGTTGTGACATTTGTGCCTTTGCGTATTCGGCTGCGCTGATTACTTCAATCATTGCTGCATCATTCCGTCGCAAAGAAACGTCATAACCCATTACACGATAGTGGATAGGATCTTTCAGTGGAGCATTTTGTATAACGTCCACCTCTTTTCCCCTGATAAATCCCATTTCAATGATGCGTTTGCGGAATGCTCCGCGTCCCATCACCTTGACTATAACGCCTTTTTCACCTGTGTGAAGCTCTGATAATCTCATTTTCTTAAATTCTCGTACAAAGGTATGGCGAAATGCTTACATGATCAATACCAACTAATAGGTATTTTTTCCTAGTTTTGCATTGAATAAATAAGATAAGCGATATGCTGAATAAAATTATATTAAGCTTAGGTTCAAATCAAGATCAGGAAAAGAATATGGCGGAGGCGGTGCGTATATTGCGGAACCAGTTTGTTTCTATTGCCTTTTCAAATTCTGTATATACGGAGCCGATCGGATTAACGGGGTCTGCTCCTTTTTTGAATCGGGTGGCCGTTGCTTATACATCAGAACAGCCGGATGAAATAAAGCATTTGTTGAAACGTATAGAGTACAAACTGCAACGTATGCCTGACGATAAAAATTTCGGAATTGTTCCAATTGATATTGATCTGCTTCAATGGAATGAGTTGATTTTAAAACCGGACGATTTAAGAAGATATTATATAATAGAAGGAATCAGAGCTTTAGAAAATGAAGAATTTAAACAAATGAAATAGTGTAAATCCGATATAATAAATTATTATGATAAAATATGTAGTACTGATTTTGTTTCTGGTGTTGAAATTCTTTACGTTAGAGAACTGTTTTTTCTGGGATAACACTGCCGGGTATTCTATGCCGGCAAGTTATTTATTGGAAAATGGGTTTCTGTCTTTTGTCTATCCGGCCCAATATGTTGCAGAACCCCCTTTGGCTCATCTGTATCTGGCTCTTCTTTGGTCTTTATTCGGAAAAAGTTTGTTGGTAGCTCATTTATCTATAACTGTATTTTCATTGGGAGTGATCTGGCAAGTTTATCGCTTGTGTGAAAGGTTGGAGACGAAATATACACCTTATATATTTTTGTTGGTTTTATTGGAACCGGCACTTTCCACCCAAATGATTTTAATTTCTCCGGATGTCATCCTGTGTTTTTTTGCTTTGTTGAGTATCAATTTGATTTTGGATAACCGGCGGATTTGGTTGGCTGTATCTGCCATGTGCCTGGGATTGGTAAGTATTAGAGGGCTGGTTGTTTGTTCAGGATTGGGGCTGGGATATTTGCTGATAGAAAATGTTATTCATAAGAAATCTTTCAAAAATTCGTTCTTATATGTTTTCCCTGTATTTATACCGACTCTTTTGGCGATAGGCGGATGGTTTATATACCGGAAGGTGGAAACCGGATATTTTCTGTATTAACCCGGTTTTGGATATGAGGATCATCGGCAGTTAGCGACATTTGGGCAAATAGTTAAGAATATAGCAAGTTTGGCTGTAAGGATGTTGGATTCAGGGAGAATTGTTGTCTGGATTTTGCTATTTGTTTCAATCATTAAAATGGGGATAAAAAATTTCTTTCTTTATCTTTCCAAATCTCCGTTATCTCTCATTTATTTGAGTGTCTTATTTACTATGATGTTAGTTACAATTCCTGTAACAAACCCCTTTGGAGACCGATATTTTCTGGTTTTGTACATATTACTGGCATTAATCACTGCTCAGCTTTTGTTTAAAGTATATGAAACAAGGTCTGTGCGAATTTTATTGGTAGGGATGATTTGTATACTGGTCAGCGGAAATTTTTGGGTTTATTCGGAGAAGATGTCAAAGGCCTGGGATAGTGTATTATGCCATTTACCTTATTATTCATTGCGCCAAGAGATGATCGATTATTTGGAGAATGAACATATAGATATTGATTCTGTATCAGCAACGTTTCCAATGAATGGATCGTTTGCAAATACGGATGTCACGGATGATGACCGGTGCTTTTCTTCTGCTGAGTTGGAAAATAGTCGTTATGCTTTATATTCAAACATTTTTAATTGGGATGACGAGCATATTGAAACAATTCATACTCAATGGAAACTTCGAAAAGAACTGAAAAGCGGGTTAATTTTTCTGCGTCTGTACGTCCCCAAAGAAAAAGGAGAATAGTTTTTTTATTCTCCTGGGTTGTAAATCAAATTATAAAGGCGTTCTCCCTGTTGCTTGTTTGAGTAATTGGGGAATAACAGTTTTCTTCTTTTTTCAATTAATTCGGGAGTCATTGGTTGTTCCATCAACAATTTGCATGTGTCTATCATTTCCTTTGGAGTATTTGCAATGTAACATAAATCCTCTAATCCGCTGCCGGTAACCATCTCTTGATTTACGATTGTGCATCTGCCTGCAAAGAGACTGTTCAATAATTTTAGTTTAAGACCTGTGTCCTGAAAAGTGATTAACATATGGATTTGAGCTTCGTGGGTCAGATAATCCATTCGCTTGTCGGAAGGGTTAGCTTCAATTTTGATATTCGGATAAGGGGCGGCGGCTTCCTGAAGAGAAGAGGGGGGATTCATGCCTGCGATGATACAAGGATAATCCAGTTTGCAGAAAACATTCTTTATCAGGTATAGAGCAGCCAATGTATTTTCCGTAACAGACAGTTTTCCGTGATATAAGATAAAGTCAGACGAACCGGTACGGACCGTTACTTCATCATTGATATGAAAACTAGGCATATATTCCACTTTTTTTCCAGGGAAAATTTTCCTAAGATATTCTGTATCTGTTACCGATACGACGATCATCAGGTCTGCATGTTTTAAGATTTCCTGATAACGCTCGAATCTCCAGGCTTCAACGAGGAAAAAGCACTTCTTTATTATATTTACTTCTGCTTTTGCCAAATGACGGTAATAATCATGTTCTATATTACTCTCCCGGTATATTTTCATCCGATTTTGTAATTGGGGATGGTCGATATAATAACAGGAATGTAATCCGTCGAATAGGATCGGATATTCATTGGCTAGCAGGTTCCGGAGTAATTCCGGATCTTTGCGGCTATATACATTGTAAGGCAACTTTGTTATATTGGCTAATAACCCGGTTCTGCGTTTGTAGTAATAAACTTTTTCACATAAGGCTTCCAACTCCGGAGAGTGAGGCCGTTCATATTCAAAACAATGAAGAATAATCCTGACGCCGCATCTATGCAAAGCCAGCATTTTGTAATAGACATCGATCACGCCACCGTAATTGGCTGGCCATGGTATGTTGAAAGCTACTATGTTGATATATTTATCCATGAGTCTGTTTGTTTTTGTAAAGTTTTGTGAACAATTCCATAAATTGCTTTGCCTGCGCTTGTCGGGAAAAGCAGTTTATTTCTTCTTTGTTCACATTTATCCTGGTATATCCTTTTTCTTTCCATTCTCTATAATGATGTCCGAGGAACAGATAGACCTCTTCTGTATTGCGGGCCGATAATCCTGTATGAGTCCGGTTTATAGTTTCCTCCAGGCAACCTTCATCACTTCTGACACAAAGTACTGGTTTCTCGACGGCAAAAGCCTCAAACAGCTTGGTCGTCATATAGCCTTTAGGTCCGGATTGGGTTGATTTATTGGCAAGTTGTAACAAGATAGAACTCCGGTTTAATATACCGGGTATTTCAGAAGCCGGAATATATTTATGGAAATCCATATAAGATTCTATTTTATATTTTTCTACTTCTTTTTCAATTATATCCTGCGATTCTTTATCTATAAACCATTGTATTCGAAAAGTTTCTGGTGAGATTTCTTTTTCCCTGTCCAATTGTGCAATAGCCTCAAATAACAACTGTGGATCGCGGGTCGCCAGACTAAGCAAGCGCCCTGTATAGGTAATCAAAAAACGAGGTGTTGTAAATTGTTCGGGATAAAAAATTTCCGGATCATATCCATTATAGATTAACTCTACCTTAGATGTATATTTGCTTAGTATTTGGGTATGCCATGGCGATACCGTAGTGATATAATCTACTTTTGATAATGCCAGATTACGATCTTTCAATAATCTCCGCCGGAAAGTTGCGGTGATTAGTTTGTCCAGCCAGGAGACAGTATGGAAAGAATGTGCAATAAATTCGTTGTTTGCATATTGTTCAATAATATCACGTAAATCGGCAATAACCGGTAGATTGAATTTTTTAGCAGCTTGTACAGCGGCCGGTAGCGGAAAAGTTCGGTAAGTACTGCATAAGATTCCGGCATATTCACCGTTTTCGAGTAAATGTGATGCTTCTTTGAGCATTTTTTTGTCTTTGTAGTGAAATAGGAAATCCAACAATAAAATGAAGACCCATTCCAGTTTTCCGACGATTTTTCCGGTTGCATGGAAAAATTTTACATAATGTGCATTTGCATTTCCTGTCAGAAAAGCAAATGTTTGATCGTCTATATATTCAGTAAGGACAACTGGTTCCCAGCCTGCACGTTTCATGTATTTACATAAATATCCCATGCGTGGTCCGAAAGCCGGAGGGAAAATATCACATATAATCAGTATCTTCATGCTTTTTTTAATTCATCAATAAAGGATGTGAACAATTTTCGCTGCCAATCGACAGATAGTCCGGGTTTTACTTTGGTGGGGATTGTATCGTTATGCCATAAAAGGATTAATTCCCCGTTCACCCATGCTGTTTGTTCTGCCAGTTGCAGACAGTAAGTCTGTGCTTCTTCGTAATTTAAATTCATATAAGCGGGTTCGCTTAAACTGCATTCCATCACAGTTAACGGATGAAGCAGTAATGAGGAAATCCGCTTATTCTCAGGATTAATCCAATGTACGGGATGGCTTGTTCCCAGCCGGAAACCAGCTACGTCGGCATAGCCCATTGTGAAATCATCTGTTATGCCGATTCGTTCAAGCCAATCCATGTCTCCCGGTTCGCATGACGCCAGATAATGGTGCCGGTTGTAACGGATTGTTTGTTTTGTCGCCTTTTCCAGTAATTTTAGTTCGGAAGCTGTAAGTGACGGATTTTTCCCGGCATCGAAACTGCTGTGGAGTCCGATCGTTACGTCTTCTGAGGCACATGACGCAAATAAATGTCGTATGTCGTTCGATTGAAGGCTATAATAGGGCTTGTCTTCTTTTGAAGAACCGGCTGATTTGATGAAGAATATAGATTCGCAACGTTCCTTGCCAATAGCTCTTTTCAGTGCGTTACCTTGTTCCAGTAACCATGGGAAAGTATAATAAGGATCGGAATCGAGTGGGCCGCTCAGATACTTCCATGCCTTGATGAATCCGTCACCTTTCAGCCATTCTCTCATAAAATTACGTAATGTGCGGCAATAGAAAGGTGCATCCACATCATGGGTAAGCCATATTTTTTTTATTTTTTGCTCAGGTTCGGGAATATTTACATGGGCCTGGCGAAGCCATTCACGCAACAGTTTTCCATATTCATCAACTATCGGGCGATGGATAAATCCGGCACGGTAAGGTAAGGAGGATTTTCCCGGGAAACGTCCGTATTGGTCCCGTTCATTGCGTCTACGTATTTCTTCATAACGGGTCAGGAGAAAATATGCACTGGCGATGATGTCTGCATGGACAATTAGTGTGTCTTCATACCAACCGATTTGAGGTGTGCCGAATAAAAGTGGTACGCCTTCTATTTCTTCCAATGGCAATTCCGGCATTGATTCCGCCTTTCCGTAAATAGTATCCTTGAAAAAAGGGGAGGGGAGAATTACCACTCTATATTGTGTAAATTTTCTTGGGTCCGCAGTATAGCCTACCAGGCTACTGAAACTGGTGGCCCGGTCTCCTCCGATCAGGAATTTTATTATATAGGAAATAACGGCTCTCATCGCAATTTGATTTTACAGGAATAACCGGATCACTTCGAATGCTTCTGCATAAAGGCAACCGGCTTGTACTCCTCGTGCTTTTGCCAGTGAGAAAATAAAATCTGCAGATAAATAATCACGGTTACCTTGCGATTTGTATGCTTTTAATGCGTCTATTTTTGCTTCGATGTGTCTTTTTTCGAGTTTAACGAAACATTGGGTATTGAACGTCAGGTTGTTCCATATCAGTTCATATCCCAGTAATGTTGTGTTTTTGAAGGCTCGTAAACCTTCCTGTGCAATCGTTGTATGATCCTGGTGGATATCGTGAAGGCTTGGAATGAATACAAGATCGAAATGGGAAGATTTCCGTAATTTGATCAGTTCTTCCAGGATTTCCTGACGTACATATCCCAATTTGCGTACTTCGTAATTATAAATGATCAGATTTTCTGGCAAGATACCCAATTGGGCTGTGGCCTGTTTCACTTCTGTTTTCAATACATCTTTCGGAAAACCTTCCGGTACGGATTGTTCGGCAGTAGAGAAAGCTACATAAGTCACCTTCTTTCCTAGTTCCACCAGATAACGGATCGTTCCTCCCAGTCCCAGTTCACCATCGTCGGTGTGAGGTGCGAGGATCAATATGTTATTACAACTGTTTATCATCATATTAATTTATTTTATGGCCTTAGTATACTGTTTATTTTTAACCAGACCTTATATAATAAACTGATATTTCCTTTGGTTATTGTGAAGTAAGGCGTTTGAATTGCTCCGAATTCACGAAAAAAACGTTCTACTCCTGGTATCATCGAGCCTTCAAAGTCAAAAACAGAAGTATATTGTGCTACAAAGCGGATACTTTCCCATAGTACCAGACTGTGAGCTCCGGATTCTCTTAAATCCGGATCGCCTCCACCGGCCAGATAATAGGCTGAACTTTCCTGCCAGACCACGAATGCAGCGGCATGCAAATTTCCTTTTTCATCGTAGCTTCCCCATAGGTCCCCTTGGTTACGTTCGCGACAGGTTGCGATTAATTTCTTCAACAACTCGCAATGTTTAGGGGAGGGGAGATGTTGACGTTTGAAAGTTAGAGATTGTATCCTAAGAAAGTCATCGATTGAAATCCCTTTTTTGACAGTAATGTGATATTTTTCTTTTGCTTTTGCTATGTTCCGGCGTATATTAGGACTCATATTATTCCATAAGGTGTTTTTGTCACTAATATTATATAATATATATGTATAGCGTGTCGTCTGTTTATAGTCTTCCCAATAAAAGGGTAACCAATCCGTTATCTGGTAATTGAAGTTTTGCAGGAAATGAGGGAAATTTTTTAGTTCATCTATGAATTTTTTACAAATAGCCTGGCGCTGACCTAGTATTCGCGTATATTTGGTATCTTCGGCTTTCCCGGCAAACCAAGGACCCATTGTCTGTGTATAAGGTGGCATCGATATGATACCCCGATGAGGGATGTAAATAGGAAAAGCCGCCTGTATATTATTATTCTCTTCGACCAACAAGACATCCCATTGTTCTTTGCCACAAACAGTGTCGAGCCACCAATCTTGGGAGTATAGCGGCAAGCTGCTTTCAGTCTTGCAAAGTAAGCGATATTTGTCTTTGTTTGTCATGTTTGTTTAAAAGGAAATATATATGAAATGAAGAAACTGTTGCAAAAGTTTTACTTTTGTAACAGTTTCTCTTTATTCTATAAAAGCTTGGGAAATTATCCTTTCAATGCTTCGAATATCAATCCGGATAGCTCTTCTGCCAGTTCGGGGTTATCGCTGATGCATTGTTTGGCAGCATCGCGTCCCTGTCCCAGTTTTGTGTCGTTGTAACTATACCAGGAACCGCTTTTCTTGATAATATTCAGCTCCGCACCCAAGTCTACGATCTCGCCAGCCTTGGAAATACCTTCGCCGAACATGATGTCGAACTCAGCTTTGCGGAAAGGAGGTGCAACCTTGTTCTTTACAACTTTCACACGTACCTGGTTACCTTTCATTTCATCACCATCTTTCAATGTTCCGATCTTGCGGATATCCAAACGAACTGATGCATAGAACTTCAATGCGTTACCACCGGTTGTTGTTTCCGGGTTACCGAACATGACACCGATCTTGTCACGCAACTGGTTGATAAAGATACAAGTCGTATTGGTCTTGTTGATCGCTCCGGTCAGCTTACGCAATGCCTGAGACATCAGACGAGCTTGCAAACCCATCTTGCTGTCACCCATATCGCCTTCGATTTCAGCCTTCGGAGTCAATGCTGCCACAGAGTCGATAACGATGATATCTACTGCAGAAGAACGGATCAGCTGTTCGGCGATTTCCAAAGCCTGTTCACCGTTATCCGGTTGAGAGATCCATAAGTTTTCTACATCGACACCCAGTTTTTCCGCATAGAAACGGTCGAAGGCATGTTCTGCATCGATAAATGCAGCAATACCACCGGCTTTCTGTGCTTCGGCAATAGCATGGATTGCCAGCGTTGTCTTACCGGATGATTCCGGACCGTATATCTCGATTACACGTCCTTTCGGGTAACCGCCTACGCCTAAAGCTGCGTTCAGGGCGATGGAACCTGTCGGAATAACTTCGATACTTTCAATGCTTTCGTCGCCCAGTTTCATGATAGAACCCTTTCCGTAGTTCTTCTCAATCTTATCCATTGCGGCGCGCAACGCTTTTAACTTGTCGGCATTAACAGCCGGCTTTCCTTCCGGGGTTTTTCCCTCTTCGAATAAATTGTCTTCTTTTGCCATCCCTTTTTATGAATTAAGGATTTGATTAGCATGGTCTTTTGTTTTCACCTCTTTCGGACCGATTATCTTCTCGATGATACCATCTTCGTTGATAATAAAGGTGGTACGGAGAGTCCCCATGTATGAACGTCCGTACAGTTTCTTTTCTGCCCATACGCCAAAAGCTTGTTGCAGGGCTGTGTCCGTGTCAGCGATCAGGTTGAAAGGCAGTTCCTGTTTGGCGATGAATCCCTGATGGGATTTTGCGCTGTCTTTACTAACCCCGACCACTTCGTAACCGGCTGCCTGTAATTCCTTGTAGCCGTCACGCAGGCTACAGGCTTCTGCCGTGCAACCGCTGGTGTTGTCTTTCGGGTAGAAGTAAAGTGCTAACTTCTTACCTTTAAAATCGCTGAGTCTTATTTCATTTCCGTTCTGATCAAGCCCCAATACGTCGGGTGCTTTGTCTCCTACTTGTAATGCCATATTATAATTCCAAATCTACATTAAACATTTCATGCCAGGGCAGTCCTTGTTCGTTCAACTCTTTCATGAACGGATCGGGATTGAATTCTTCCACATTCCATACACCCGGCTTCTTCCAAACTCCCTGCATAAATAATTTGGCACCGATCATCGCCGGAACGCCGGTGGTATAACTTACACCCTGAGCGCCTGTTTCTTTGTAAGCTGCTTCGTGGCTACAGTTATTATATACATAGTAAGTTTGTTCTTTGCCATCTTTGATACCGCGGATACGGCAACCGATCGATGTTTCTCCCGTGTAATTCTCGCCCAGATCGCCCGGATTAGGCAATACGGCTTTCAGGAACTGGATCGGGACGATTTCCTGTCCGTTGTACATGACCGGATCGATGCGTGACATACCGATATTCTGTATCACCCGTAAATGAGTCAGGTATTCCTGTCCGAAAGTCATCCAGAAACGGGCACGCTTGATCGTCGGGAAGTTCTTTGTCAGACTTTCCAGCTCTTCATGGTACATCAGGTATGATTCACGAGGACCTACATTCGGGTAGTTCAACGGCTTATGTACCGATAACGGGTCAGTATCCTTCCATTCTCCGTCTTCATAGTATTTACCACGCTGAGTAATTTCACGGATATTGATTTCCGGGTTAAAGTTCGTAGCGAATGCCTTGTGATGGTCGCCGGCGTTGCAGTCGACGATATCCAGATACTGGATTTCATCGAAATGATGTTTCGCTGCATAAGCTGTATATACTCCCGTTACACCCGGATCGAATCCGCATCCCAGGATAGCCGTCAGACCCGCTTTTTCGAAACGGTCTTTATAGGCCCATTGCCAGCTATATTCATATTTTGCCTCGTCCAGCGGTTCGTAGTTGGCAGTGTCGAGATAGCTGACACCGTAAGCCAGGCAGGCATCCATGATGGAGAGGTCCTGATAAGGTAGAGCCAGGTTGACGACCAACTCGGGCTTAAAGTCATTAAACAATGCAACGAGCTCGTCCACGTTATCCGCATTGACCTGTGCTGTCTTCACCTTTACATTTTTAATATCGGCAGCAATCTTGTCGCACTTGCTTTTCGTGCGGCTGGCCACCATGATATCGGTAAAAACATCAGCATTCATCGCGATCTTTTTAACAGCAACGGTGCTTACGCCCCCTGCACCAATAACTAATACTCTTCCCATTTACAAATAGAATTAATCTTGTTAATATACAGTTTACAAGGTTTTAAACCAAAGGACAAATATACGATTTATCTTTGAACATATAACAAAAGAGGCGAATTCATTTTAATAGTTCCCCGAATGTATTTACGATACTGTTTCATCATAAAGAAACAAATGTTTCTACATAATGAAACAACTGTTCCATTACTATGAAACAGATTTTACCAAGGATGTGTTTTTATCATTGATTCGGAATCGGTTTTGCAGCGTTTGTGTCTTTTGTTGCATCTACTTAAGTATATAAACCATGTGCTTTTATACAGAATGGTTGTTTCTTGTTGTCTGTGATTCCTATTTTGTAGCATTGTTTCAGAATAAGTTGTTTTTTATAGTTAAAGTATATATAAACGCTTGTAACTTATTGGGAACGCGTTATATTTGTAAATAGAATGCGTAGTTTTTATTCTTATTTAAGGATATGATCTTAAACCCGGCAACGGATATGTAGTCTAAACAGTAGAATAAATATATTAATGTAGAGGAGAAACGAATATGAAACCCATGAAATTAACATCTTTAGTGGTGATGCTTCTGGTCGGCTTCAGTGCCGCAGCCCAGGAGGAGTTCTTTGATGATGTGTATTTCTCTTCAAGTAAAGAAAAAAAGAAAGAAAAAACAGAAGAGAAGGTTATACAGCCCAAAAAAGAAAAAGCAACGGAGTCTTCATCTGCAATTGTATTGGCATCGGCTTCGGATTCACATCCGGCGTTTGATAAAGATAGAGATGTGGATGAATATAATCGTCGATATACATCTGTTGACGTTGAGGAACCTTATGATGAGGATCTGGACGAAGCGGACGGTACTTATATCGAAGAGTTACCTGATAATAATCAGAAAGTTACGAAGAAAGCGGAACGCCGTTCGGATAATGAATATACCGAACGTATCGTACGTTATCATTCACCGAGTAAGATCACGATTGCCGGTGCAGACCAAGTCGATCTGTATCTGAGTGACGGATATTACAGTTATGGTTATGATACCGATTACTCGGACGGTAATACCAATGTGAATGTAAATATAAACATGGGTAATAGTTGGGGATACTCTCCGTGGTATTCCGGTTGGTATGATCCCTGGTATTATAGTTACAATCCCTGGTACTCTTCCTGGTATGGTCCCCGTTGGGGATTCGGTTGGGGCTGGGGTGGCTTCTACGCCGGTTGGAGCAGTCCTTGGTACGGTCCGTCATGGAGCTATTACGGCCCGGGTTACTGGGGTGGTTATTATGGCGGATATTATGGAGGTTATTGGGGACACCATCACCACCATTATTATTCCAGTCCGTACAATTACAGATCATCAGGACGTTCGACGTCAAGCCGCTATACAGCAGGAAGAGCATCTTCCAATCGCTACAGTTCCGGTTCAAGCAGGTCGTCGTCTTATAGAAGTTCCAACCGTGCAACATCTTTGAGAAGTGAAAGTAGTCGTACAAGTTCCAACAGAACGAGTTCGGATCGTTATTCGCGTCCTTCCACATCTTCATCTTCAACTAGAGGAGCAGCAAGCAGCATCCGTTCAAGCCGGGGAACAACTTCGAACCGGGTACAGTCGGAAGCAACAGTTCGTACACGTCCTTCCACTCGTAGTAGTTCAAGTGGTATAGGAAGTTCGTCGTCTCGTTCTTCGGGAATACAGTCTTCGCCAACAACCAGAAGCAGTTCTCCGCGTTATAATAGTAGTAGTCCTGCTACAACCAGAAGTCAGAGTACCTATTCTGCACCGTCAAGAAGCAGCAGTAGTAGTCGCAGTTCCGGTTCCTACAGTAGTGGTGGCGGAAGCAGTAGCCGTTCAAGTGGCGGTGGCGGCGGACGTTCATCCGGTGGACGTAGATAAATGAAATGAGATAATATTTAGTATAAGGGCCGGTATTCGTACTTGTGCCCTTATGTATTAATGTATTAGAAAAATAACAGAAACGATGAAAAGAATAACGTGCTTATTTATATCGGCATTTTTTCTAGCCGGTGGTATTGCATATGCACAGGGTGAAATGGATGCGTACAAAATGTCTCAGACTGATTTGAACGGAACTGCCCGTTATTTAGGTATGAGCGGAGCTTTTGGTGCATTAGGTGGTGATATATCGTCTATGTCTACTAATCCGGCAGGGTTGGGGATATATCGTAGTTCGGAAGTGGTGACTACGGTAAGTCTTTCCTCTATTAAAGCGAGCACGGACTGGAACGGCTCGAAGGTTGATAAGAACAAGACAAGATTCAACTTTGATAATATAGCTTATGTCGGTTATTTCCCGACGGGTAATGATGAAGGAATAGTTGGATGGAATATCGGGATTTCTTATAATCGGGTGAAGAGTTTCAACCGTTCTTACAGGATGAATGGATCGCAGCCTTTTTCGGTGGCTGATTATATAGCGGATCTCGCATTCGGGTATTCGGAAAAAGATTTGACTTATTCGAAAAATACGGGTTATGATCCATATAATCCTAATAGTGGGATGCCTTGGTTGCCTGTATTGGGATATAATGCAAATATTATTGATCCGGCTGGGGACGGAGTGTATCGGTCTGCTTTTGGTGGAGTACAAGAATCAGGCGAATGGGCTCCTTACAGTCCACAAAATGTGGATTTGATTGTGAATGAGAAAGGGTCGATCGGCCAATATAATATTTCATTTGCAACTAATATCTCTGATCGTTTCTTTTTGGGAGCTACTGTGGCCATAACTGATATGGATTATAATCTTACTACAAAATATCAGGAAGATTTTACTCAGAAAGATTTATTATGGTTGGATAATGGATTGTCGACTGACGGTACCGGCTATGCTTTTAATATCGGAGCAATAGTACGTCCGGTAGATTTCCTGAGGGTGGGGGTTGCTTATAATTCTCCTACCTGGTATAAATTGACGGATTATTTTCATGGTTCGGCGCAAGCTGTTATAAATGATGTGGAGATGAATGTGCAAAATACTCCGGATTATCAAGCGGGAGATTATCATTTTCGTACTCCTGACCGTTGGATATTCAGTGTCGCAGGTGTAGGTAAAAACTTTCTGATAAGTGCAGACTATGAGTTGACAAATTACAAGAGGATGAATTTAAGTGATTTGGATGGATTTGATTTGTCTGCAACCAATGATATCAAAAAAGATTTTGGAATGTCAGGAACTTTAAAAGTAGGTGCAGAATATAAGGTGACTCCTCAGTTCTCTGTTCGTGCTGGAGCTTTATGGAAGACTTCTCCGATGAAAGATCATTTAAAAGATGGAATTCCTCCGTTAAATGAAAAGGGAGAGTTTTATACTCAGGCAGTAGGTGTTGCTGGTACCATCCCTAATTATACAGTAGATAAAGGAACCAATTCCTATTCTATCGGTTTAGGCTATCGTTTTACTCCTAATTTCTACATGGACCTGGCTTGCGTTTATCGGGTGTATAAAGAAGATGCCTATGCTTTTTCTAGTACTTACCAGGCAGGGGTTAGTAAGCTTGAAGAGTTGCTGGATAAGGGGGTAGTTGTTAAATCCGATCCAGCCTCATTAAAGACAAAAACAACGCAGGTTGCTTTAACTTTGGGGTATAAGTTCTAAAAATATAGTTTGTTACCAAATGTCCCCTGTTTGTACATAAAACGTACAGGCAGGGGACATTTTTGTATAAAAATAACAGAAATATTTGTCTGTTTAAAATACTTTTTGTTCTTTTGTTTTCGAAAACAAAATTGTCTAACATTTAAAACCTCATTGCCTATAGCATAAACATTACTCAAAGAAACTATAAAACATAGAAGTAATGAAGACTTTAAAATCGATGACCGACGAAGAACTGGTCGTCCTTTATGCGCAAGGTGATAATACTGCGTTTGATGTGTTGTTGAACCGTCATAAGAGCAGTATCCATTCCTACATTTACTTTATAGTCCGCAATAAAGAGTTAACAGAAGATATCTTTCAGGAGACTTTTGTTAAGGTGATCATGACTATTAAACAGGGCCGTTATACCGAAAACGGTAAGTTTAAAGCCTGGATTACACGTATTGCACATAATCTGATCATTGATAACTTCCGTCAGGAACGCAGTGAGAATACAGTGTCCAACGATGAGGTAGAAGTGGATCTGTTCAATAATATTAAACTTTGTGACGGAACGATTGAAGATAACATCGTGCGCCACCAGGTCCTGTCGGATGTGAAGAAGTTGGTGAAACATTTACCCGACAGCCAGCGTGAAGTACTGGAAATGCGTTATTACCAGGATCTGAGCTTTAAAGAAATTGCCGATATCACCGGTGTCAGCATTAATACGGCTTTGGGACGTATGCGTTATGCTATCCTGAACATGCGCCGTATGGCAGATGAGAACCGTATTGAGTTGTCTATGGCATAATCAGATAAAAATATTCTTCGGTTCATATAATAAGTAGAAAGTTCTCCCGTTTTATTATCAAACGATTAAAAAGGGGATGCCTATGAAGAGATTTTCTACTCAATGTATGGATGGATTGAAGGATAAAACTAAAAAGAACCGGAACGAGAAGAAGAGTACACCAAGCAGACAAACGCTTGATTTCCTGTCTCAGTTTGCACGGAGTTACCATGTGGAACCTGCGCTGCAACCGGAATTCGGTGGTTATGTGATGAACTAAGAAATTGAAGGAAAGAGGACACTTGCGCAGTGTTCTCTTTCTTTTTTTTGTACCTTTGCACAAAAGACTTGAAATTATGAAACATAAGATTGCTCCTTCTTTGCTGGCTGCCGATTTTCTGAACCTGCAAAAAGAGGTCGAAATGATAAATAACAGTGAGGCGGACTGGTTGCATATGGATATTATGGATGGTGTTTTTGTTCCGAATATCTCATTCGGCTTTCCCGTGCTGGATGCGGTAAAGCCTATCCTGAAAAAGCCGATGGATGTGCATCTGATGATTGTTGAACCCCAGAAGTTTGTCAAAGAGGTTGCTGAGGCTGGCGCTTATATGATGAATGTTCATTATGAGGCTTGTACCCATTTGCATCGTACCATCGGTGCGATAAAGGAAGCCGGCATGAAAGCGGCCGTTACCTTAAATCCGCATACGCCGATCAGTCTGCTGGAAGATATTATCCAGGATCTTGATATGGTATTGCTGATGTCGGTCAATCCCGGTTTCGGCGGACAACGTTTTATTGAACATTCGGTCAATAAAACGGCTCGTTTAAAAGAAATGATCCGGGCAAAAGGGCTGGATACTTTAATAGAAGTGGACGGTGGTGTGAATCTGGAAACCGGGAAGCGTTTGCTGGAAGCCGGTGCCGATGTGCTGGTTGCCGGTAGCTTTGTTTTCAGTTCTCCTGATCCGATACGAACGATAAAAGAATTGAAAGAAATGTAGAAAAGATAGATAACCAACCAAAACCGACCTTTGTATGATAATAAAAGAAATACAAAAGCGGCCGTTTATCAGGCCGCTTTTCATATGGATAACCGGAATCTTGTTGCAGGCCTTCTTCGATTGCAGCGTTGTCTCGCTGTTGTTGATTATCATTTCATTATTGGTTGTTGCGTTTTCTTATCTGATCCCGAAGGTTGAGTCCGAAAGCGGTAATTATGAATTGCGCTGGGTTTGGGGCGCGGTGTTTCTGTCCTTATTGCTTAGTTTTTCCATACAGTGGACAGCTTATTGGCAGGAGAGGGGAGATAGCAGTGAAACATCGCTTTTAATGGAACTGGGTGGGAAAGGACAGGAACGTTTGCTGGAGCCTTTTGAGCGACTGAATTTGTCGAAAGAGGAAAAGTCGGTGTTGACCACTATTACCCTCGGCTATCGTAAAGAGATGGATCGCGAGGTGAGGAAACGGTTTTCTGTTACGGGTGTAGCCCATTTGCTGGCTGTAAGCGGTTTTCATGTGGCTGTTGTTTGCGGATTCCTTTCTTTGCTGTTTTCTTTTTTACCAAAGAATAGTTTTTACAGTTGGCTGAGATACCTGTTGACGCTTTGTCTGCTTTGGAGTTTCGTGGTTATTACCGGGCTGGCTGCATCGGCTGTACGTGCCGGTTTGATGCTGACGCTTTATCTCACGGGGAGGGTACTCAGGCGGATGACTGACGGTTATAATACGTTGGCTGCCGCGGCTTTCTGTATGTTGGTGTTCAATCCGTTATATCTGTTTGATATTGGTTTTCAACTGAGTTATCTGGCTGTATTGTCTATTTTATATCTGCAACCTCGTCTGCAAAATCTTATTGTAGTGAGGAATCCGGTTATTGCGATACCCTGGGGATGGATTACGGTGACATTGGCTGCCCAGGCCGGGACAACCTTACTGTGTTTGTATTATTTCCGGCAGTTCTCGTTGGTTTTCCTGTGTACCAATTTACCTTTGACGTTCCTGGCTACCTTCCTTATTCCGGCCGGACTGATCTGGTTATTGCTTCCTGTAGGCATTCCGGGTTACGGATTATTACAATTATTTGTAGAGAAGCTAACGCATACATTGTTTTGGATTGTCGATGCCTTTAGCCGTGTAGAGGAGGCTGTCTTTTATGGGCGTATCGATTTACTATTGACCATATTGGGGTATGGTTCCATTTTTTCCTTCTTGTTATTTACGAAGACCAAACGTCCGGGAGTCCTTTTTGCCGGCTTGCTTCTATTGTTATTTATATTGTTTGATTTGCTTATTGAACGTTTTTTTACTGCGTAGAACGTAAAAAAGTAGTACCTTTGTCACTGTAAACAATGATAATATATGATTACAAAAATCATTCACGAAGAGAAAATTCAGAAAGCCAAGAAATACGTAGAGAAAGGCGAAAGTTTTGTTATTGTAACCCACGTTACTCCTGATGGTGACGCTCTCGGTTCTTCTTTGGGGTTGTACCATTTCCTTACTACTTACGGTAAAGACAATGTAACGGTTATTGTCCCGAATGAATTTCCGTCATTTTACAGATGGATGCCGGGGGCGAAAGATATTGTGATACATGAAAAGTATCCTGATTTTGCGGAACAGCTGATCCATGATGCAGATGTGATCTTCTGTCTGGATTTTAATGAACCCAAACGCATAGAGAAACTGGCGCCAGCGGTTATTGCATCGGAAGGGCGTAAGGTGATGATCGACCATCACTTGAATCCGGCTGACTTTTGCCGCGTAACAATGTCGTATCCGGAAATGTCATCAACGAGTGAGATGATTTTCCGTTTTATCTGTCGTATGGGGATGTTCGACCTAATGAGTAAAGAGGCGGCGGTATGTATTTATACCGGAATGATGACGGATACAGGTTCTTTTACCTATAACTCCAATAAACCGGAGATTTACACGATTGTCAGTGAGTTGATAAAGAAAGGTATAGACAAAGATCTGATATATCGTAAAGTATTCCAGGTGTATTCCGAATCTCGGTTACGGATGCAGGGATATGTTTTGTATGAAAAGATGAAGATTTATCCGGAACATCATGCGGCTTTGATAACTCTTTCAAAGGAGGAACTGGACCGGTTCCATTACAAAACAGGTGATACGGAAGGTTTTGTCAATATGCCGTTGAGCATCGAAGGAGTTACTTTTAGTGTCTTTATCCGTGAAGATAGGGATTACATTAAAGTATCTCTCCGGTCGGTAGGTGATTTCCCTTGCAATCAGTTTGCTTGTCAGTATTTTAATGGCGGTGGTCATAAAAATGCGTCAGGGGGAGAGTTTTTCGGCTCTTTAGAGGATGCTGTAGCTACGTTTGAGAAGGGATTAAAAGAATTTAATCCTAATAAAATAGAAGAAATAGAGAAACTTGCCTGAGATATGGCAGATATTATTTACATTTGTCGCTCATTTATACATTAAAGAATAACAGATGAAGAAAGGTTTTTATATCCTGATGATTTTGTGTGCAGCCCTGATGGTGGTGTCATGCGATAAAACGAAGTCGTACACTGAGAGGTTGAAGGATGAGAGGAAAGCGATTGATCGGTTGATTGATCATGAAGGATTTAAGATTCTTAAAAACTACCCGTCGGATGGCGTTTTTAAGGAAAATGAATTTGTGAAGTTGGATAATGATGTGTATCTGAATGTGATTGACTCAGGTAATGGAAATCGGGCAGTATTGGGCACAACTAAAGTTTTTTGTCGTTTCGAAGCTAAAGGAATCTTAGATTCTGATACTGCATATAACATGGTTAATAATCTGACTTATGGACCTGGATATTATGGCTTCCCTACAGAATTTGTATTTGGCTATAATGTTTACTCCGGGGAGAGTAGAAGTTATGATCCGGATTTATTTGTAGGTGAAGGGTTGGCTACAGCTTTATACCATGTAGGAGAAGGCGCTACTGTCAGAATGATTGTTCCATTTAAGAGAATGGGCAATTATTTCCAAAGCAGTTATGTTCCTGTTTATTTTAGTAAAGTAAAATATACATTCGAAAAATAATCTAACATACTTATGACTCTAATTAAATCTATTTCCGGTATTCGCGGTACAATAGGCGGAGCATCGGAAGACGGATTGAATCCGTTAGCCATTGTGAAGTTTGTAGCAGCTTATGCTACCTTCATCAGAAAAAACACGACAGTTACAACAAACAAAATCGTAGTAGGACGTGATGCCCGTATCTCCGGCCCGATGGTAAAACAGGTGGTTTTGGGTACGCTTACCGGTATGGGATTTGATGTGGTCGATATCGACCTGGCTACAACTCCGACTACTGAATTAGCCGTTGCTATGGAAGGCGCTTGCGGTGGCATTATCCTGACTGCAAGCCATAATCCGAAACAGTGGAATGCCTTGAAGTTATTGAACGAAAAAGGAGAGTTCCTGAATGCTGCCGAAGGTGCTGAAGTTTTGGATATTGCAGCTTCTGAAAGTTTTGAATTTGCCGATGTGGATCATTTGGGAAAAGTGATCGTCAATAATACATATAATCAGAAACATATCGAGAGTGTACTCAATCTTGACCTGGTGGATGTAGAAGCGATTAAAGCGGCTAACTTCCGGGTGGCTATTGATGCTGTAAACTCAGTGGGTGGTATTGTTTTGCCGGATTTACTTTATGCTTTGGGTGTGAAGGAAATCTTTAAACTGCATTGTGCACCTCACGGAAATTTCTCTCATAATCCGGAACCTATTCCTGAAAACCTGACAGAGATTTCAGACCTGATGAAACATGCTAAAGCGGATGTCGGTTTTGTTGTCGATCCGGACGTAGACCGTTTGGCTATTATCTGTGAAGATGGTGAAATGTTTGGTGAAGAGTACACATTGGTGGCAGTAGCCGATTATATATTGAGTCATACGCCGGGTAATACGGTAAGTAACCTGAGTTCAAGCCGTGCGTTACGTGATGTAACCCGTGCCCATGGTTGCGAATATAATGCAGCTGCGGTAGGTGAAGTAAACGTTGTTACAAAGATGAAAGCGACAAATGCTGTGATTGGTGGTGAAGGTAACGGTGGTGTGATCTATCCGGCCAGCCATTACGGTCGTGATGCTTTGGTTGGTATTGCCTTGTTCCTGACTCATCTGGCAAAGAAGAAAATGAAAACAAGCGAATTACGTGCCAGCTATCCTCCGTATTTTATCTCCAAGCAGAAAGTACAGCTGACTCCGGAGATCGATGTGGATGCAATCCTGGCTAAGGTGAAAGAAAAATTTGCTCAGTATGATATCACTGATATCGATGGTGTAAAGATCGACTTCCCTGACAAATGGGTTCACCTCCGTAAAAGTAATACCGAACCGATCATCCGTATCTATTCCGAAGCTCACACCATGAAAGAAGCTGAAGAAATCGGCGGCGAGTTGATTGCGGTGATTAATGAGATGTGTAAGTAAAGATTGCAAATCATATAAATAAAAAGAGGGTGCTCACTAAAAGTGAAGCATCCTCTTTTGTGTTAAAAAACGATCTGAATAGAATGTAATTAGCGAATTTGTTACTTATCCTATTAAATATGCCATTTAATAGGAATAAATTAATTTTATACGTTAAAATAGAATCGGATGATTGTAAATGTCATAATATTTTAAGTCCTTTGTTAAAAAAGGAACTAGAAGTATGGAAATACAACGATCGACGCCATATGGGATATTGATAATCCTGATTACTGTTTTATTTAGTTGTTCATATTATCAGCATAAAGAAGATGCTGAGACGATTAGGACAGATTCTTTACTTTCTATTTATATAGACTCAATAGCCGTGAATCCATTAAAAGTGGTTTCGATATTGCGAGATAACCAGAGAAATGTATCGGACAGCTTAAACTATTATTATTTGCAGCAAACTATTTCCCGGTGTTATTACTTCGGCAACCGGATAGACTCTGCTTTCTTATTAACCGATGAAATACTGAGATATATTGAAAAGCAACCCGAAATGAATAATCGCTTGCGGAAGTTGTCAGGAGATACGTATAATAGTCGGGGAGTTTTCTTTCAGGAAATGAATCAATGGGATTCTGCTATTGTCTGTTTGCATAATGCTTCTGAAGCATTATTGCAGGCAAACGTTCAAAACCGTTTGCCTGCAATACATACCTATATTAATATGGCTGATAGTTATCAGCATAAGGGTGATTATGGATGGGCAGGTTTTTATTATCGCAAGGCATTGTTCCTCTCCGACTCTATTGGGATGGGCGATAAGATGAACTATTCGATTTATTCAGGACTAGCCAAATTATATTTGGAGTTGGAAAACTATCCTTTATCTGATTCTTATTTTAAAAAAGCAGAACAGTATTGGGATAAAGGGAATGAATATGAACAGTATTATTTTGCAAACTCCAGAGGTAACTATTATTATGTAACCAAAGAATACGATGATGCGTTAATTTGGTTTCAAAGGGCTAATACGATTGTTGCAGACTTTTCTCAACCTATTTACCGGAGTATAGTAGAAGGGAATATCGGTGAAATATATTTATTGAAGGAGCAGCCTGATTCTGCCCGTCTTTATCTGGAACGATCGGTAGCATCCTTCGGGCAAACGGTTTTGCAACAACCTGGTACAAAGTTTTATATAGATGGTTTGTTTGCTTCTCTGGCGCTACAGGAGAATAATTTGCAGGAAGCAGCCCGTTTACTGGAACAACCCTATGATACACTCCACACCGATCTTTTGTATCAATACTATCATCATAAACGCCTAGAAGAGTTATACCGGAAAAAGAAAGATTATGCAAAAGCTTATAATTACAGAAAAAAGGCCGATCTGTGTGGAGATTCTATACGAAATATGAAGACCGAAAATAGTATTCGCGAAACAGATTTCCGTTATCGGCAAGATACTATTCTTTTGAAGAAGAATATCAGTATCACCCGAGCAGAAGCCAAAGCGTATCAGTGGAAGTGGATTGCCTGGATAGTCGGACTTGGATTTATTGTGGTTGTTTTGTTGATGGTTTGTGTGGTATTTTATTTCCGCCGTAAAAAGGAGCTGCGATACAAACAGCAGAAGGAAACAATAATCCAACTGCGTATGGCAGTTGTCAGAAATCGTATTGCCCCACATTATATATTTAATGTACTGAATTCAGTGATGCCTATTTTTCGCCGTTATGAGGAGCTTTCCGAACCTGTAAATTTGCTGATTGATGTATTGAGAGGCGATTTGCTTTCGTCAGAACAACTGGCGGTTTCGTTGGAAAAAGAAATTAGCTTTGTAAGAAAGTATCTGAAATTGAAAATGTTGGGTGATTCGAATAGTATCCGTGTAGAATGGTGTATTTCAGCCGATGTATCTTTGGATACATTGATACCTTCAATGTTCATCCAGATACCTGTGGAGAATGCAGTCAAGTATGCTTTTAATGCCGATTGTCAGACCCCCATTATCTTTATAGGAATTGAGGTCAAAGATGAGGAACTTCATATTAAGATTAAAGATAACGGCATTGGCTATAATTTTGGAGCACATGTTGGAGATGAAAGAAGTACAGGGCAGGGTCTTAAAATATTATACCGCACAACAGAACTTTTGAATACTCATAATATACGAAAGATGAAATTTTCAATTCAAAACCAACAATCTTCCTTACGAGAAGATCATGGAACCTGCGTTTCATTAATTGTTCCACTTAATTACAACTTTGCTTTATGAATACAAATGAGATTATGACTATTATTGTTGATGATGAACCGACTTGCATAAAAAGTCTGGCAAACGACTTATCACGTTTTTCCGATATACATATTGTGGTTACCTGCACTTCTCCTGATAATGCTGCTCGTGAAATAGTCCGTCTTCAACCGGATTTACTTTTTCTTGATGTTGAGATGCCCGGTATGTCTGGCCTGGAACTTTTAAGCCGTATTCAATCAGATATTCATTCAGATATGCATGTCGTTTTTTATACAGCTTATGATAAATACCTTTTGGATGCCATCCGTGCTTCTGCTTTTGATTATTTGTTGAAACCATATAAATTGAAAGAGCTGGATGATTTGATAACCCGGTATCGTTCCCATATTGCCCAAAGTGATAAAGTGAATATTGAGCAGTCTTTGCGTAGAATGTTATTATATAATAATAAATTAGCTGTCCAGACTGTTTCTGGATTAGTTCTGGTAAAATGTGAAGATATTCTTCTTTTCCTATACCAGAAAGAGCAACGTTGTTGGCAAATGATGCTTGTGCCTGACCGCAAACTTTATAAACTCCGCATGAGTACTACTGCAAAAGACTTGTTAGGTATTAATCCTTCATTCGTACAGATCAGTCAGGATTGCATCGTAAATCTTAACTATTTATGTACGATAGAAAATGTAACACTGAAGTGCGGATTGTATCCACCGTTTACAGATATTGATTTAACGGTGTCGCAGAGGTATTACAGAAGACTAAGAGATGTGTTGGATATATTGTGAATTTATTAAAATTAGTGTATTTATGAATGAATTGGTGTCGCTTATCACAGTGATCTGTTAGATAATCGTTGTTAGCATATTTCCGAAATTTGAGTGTCTTTTTATTAAATACATTTGTCTGTAAACAATGCATAAAATGCATTAGATTGTAAGGGGCAGATAATTTACTAAAATTACATAGAATATGAAAAAAAGGTACACTCGTAGATTTGCTGTTATGATGTGGTTAAGTTTAATCGGTCTTTTACCGATGATGGCCCAAGTAACAAAACCCATAGAGATTAAATCTATGGAACAATTGCAGGAAGTATTATCATCACCTCGATTAAGAAGTGATGCAGTAACAGATCTACCTATTACTGCAAATGGAATACTAGTTGATAAAAACGTATCGGTGAATGCCGGTTCATATAGAATGCATGGTGGCCCCTTAATTCGGGCCGAAGGCTATACCGGTATTCTTCTTACTGTAAAAGCCGGTGGAAATATTGCGATTGAAAACACGATTGATGGAGCAAATATTGATGCTCAAAATATGCCATTGATCCAAATCGAGAAAGAGGGGATATTGTCTCTAGAGAAAGATGGGGTTTTCAAGAATAATAAAGGAATAGAGCATGCATTATGTCTCCTGAATTATGGACTCTTTAATTTAAATGGAGGAACAATAACAGGAAATTTGGGTGGTGGAAATCATGTTATAGCTAATTTTGGTGTAGCGAATTTGAACAGCGGACAAATAGTAAAGAATGAAGCTTCCGGTTCCGTTTATGTAGGCAGCCCTGGTACTGTTTCTCTGAATTCATCAAATGTTACTCTTAATGGAACAGATGCAACTCTATTTGTGGAGCGGGGTTCTCCTTTGAAATTAACATCTTCTCTAAAATATGAAATTACAATTGAAACTGTAATGGACGAAGGCGACATTGTAGCTGTCGGATCAGGTAATTATCGCTTGACAGAAAATGATCTTGCAAAGATGATTCATAAAAGTACCCAGCATCCGGACTTGGTTTTTAAATTGGAAAACAACCAGGTGATATTATCTAAACCTTCTTCTGGAACGGGGGAAATAACTACACCGGAAGAGCTGCAGGATGCGATTAATAAAGCGCCAGGCACAGTAAATAATCCCACAGTAATAGAAATTAAAGGTGATATAACATTGACCAAAACCATCGAAATAACCAATAAATATGTTATTTTGACAGGTGGAACTATTTCAAATGGAATTACAACTGATCCAGCGACTTTGTTTAAAATCAATTCCGGCCAATTAATTTTCCAGAAGATTACTATTGACGGAGGGAACACAGGTCCTGCTATGCCATATCATATGTCTTGCCTCGTTAATTTACAAGGCGGAACAGTAATTATGAATGAAGGGGCTATATTGACCGGAGCTGGTCTAACTGGTGATGTTTCTGCCGTTTGGATATTCAAGGGGGAATTCATTATGAATGGTGGACAAATCACTAAGAACTATTTCTATGGTGGTTTATCTATGGCCAGTGTCGTTAGTATTTATGACGGAAGTTTCACAATGAATGGTGGTGAGATATTTAATAATGTAGGAAGCGATTATTATATTGTAGGATTGTTCGGCTATTCCAGCAAAGTGAAGTTTGTATTTAATGGAGGAATGATTTATCAAAATACAGGAGGATACCTTCGTTTAGCCACAGGTGACTTTATTATAGATAAAAACACTCCGGATCAGTTTATTAGAGATGCAATTCAAATTCAGAGTGAGAGTGTAATTTACATAAAACAAAGATTACTTTTTACTCTTACCATACAATTTAATGTAAATTGGACTATCCCTGATAATTTTGTATTAGCCAGAGGATATTCCGGCTATCAGATTACCGAAGATGATTTAAAGAAAATCAAGCTACCAGACGGTTATACTTTGGTTTTATCGAATAATACTATAATTATTAAGAAATCTGGTAGTAGTGGTGAAATTACGGATGTAGACGGACTTCAGGCTGCTATTGATGCAGCTTCGGTTGGCTCTATTGATAATCCTACATTAATAACAATCAATAAGTCGTTTGCTATTACAAAAACTATTCTGATTAAAAAGAAGCATATAAAGTTAACCGGAGAAACTTTGACAGCCGGAGTTACTACAGCAAATTACTGCCGTATGTTTGATGTGATGGATGGTGGGGCACTGATTTTGGAAAAAATTACTTTGGATGGTAAGTTTGGCAGTTATTGTTCTTTTGCCCGGGTAGATGCTTCTTCTTCGTTTATCATGCATAGTCAGGCTATTTTACAGAGTGCACAAAGTGGTGAAAATTGGCTTTCATTAGAGATTGCAGGCAGTTTTGTTATGGACGGAGGAACTATTCGTAACAATGTAGGTAATAAATGTCCTGTTATTTATTTGGCTCCGACTAGCAAATGGACTTATACCGGTGGAAATATTATCGATAATAAGTCGACTGTAGATAACGCTGTATATTCAATAGTAACCTCTTTGGGACAAGCTACGCTGAAAACATGCGAGATTATAGGCAATTCAGGTATTGCTATTTTATGTGGTGGGTCAATAAATATTGATGGTGCAAGTTTCTCTCAGAATACTTGTGCTTTAGGATTATCCAGTAAAGGTACTGTCTATGTAAAGAATAATAGGGGATTAAATGATCAGGTTTATTATTTATCGGAATCAGGTACTAACTATTTGGCTATTCAATCATCTCTTGTTGCAGATATAAATATTAATGTGGTCTCAACGGTTGTGAAAGAAGGATTTGTTTTGGCTAAAGGTTCCGGTTATACCCTTACCGAATCAGATTTGAAAAGATTTGTTTTAACTTCTGCTTTAGCAAAGAATTGGATTGTGAAATTAGTTGATAATACGGTTGTTTTATCAAAAGAAGGCTCATCATCCGATATCGATACTCAAGAGAAGCTTCAGGCAGCCATCGATGCATCCAAAGGAACAGCAAGTGCGCCGGCAACAATCACTATCTCTAAAGAAATATTGATTTATCGTTCTATTCTGATCAGGAATAAATATGTGAAACTGACAGGTGGTATCTTAAAGAATGCAGCCAGTGCCGATTTGCGTATGTTTGATGTTGGTTCAGGCTATCTTGGATTGACTAATATTACTTTAGACGGTAATAAGAAAAATGCAACAGGTTATTGTACCTTGATCGAAATGAACGGTGGAAGTTGTGAGTTATTGGAAGGAACAACCTTGACAAATGCACTGGCTAGGGGAGGTAGTGATGCCGTTGTTTCTATAGCCCATGGTTCTTTGGCTTTTAAAGCTGGTTCTATATCAGGAAATACAAGTGAAGGCGGAGATGTTATCTGGGTGAGCGGATCAGGAAACTTTTCAATGACAGGAGGTTCAGTTACCGGAAATAATAATAGCGGACGATATATTATGGCCGCAATTGAAATGACTTATGGAGTAATGAACTTATCCGGCGGTTCTATTGGCAATAATAGTGGTAACCGGTATGGTTTGTATGTGACTAAACCTTTTACGTTAGGTGGAAATGCCAAGATTGAGGAGGTAATCATATTGAGTGGTGAAGGTAAAATTTTGGTTTCGTCTGCCTTGAAGAATAAGGTTACGATCGGTTATATGAAAACTAACATGCCTTCAGGAACGATTGTAGCAAGTGGAACTGGCAATTATAAATTAACTGAAGCCGATGTAAAGCAGTTCACATATCGATATGCTAACACCTACAGTTTCTCTTTAAGCGGAAATGATATAGTATTGACCAATCTGGATGCTGTCAATAAGCTGTTTAATGTTAAAGTTGAAACGTATAAGGACGGAATACTATCTGTTGATAGAGCGACGGCTAAAGAAAATGAGTTAGTGACGGTAACGGTGAAACCTGCGTCCGGTAAGAAACTTTATACAGAAATGTTACGTTATAATGACGTGAATAAACTGACTTCGACAAATAAAGAAAACGTTTATATATTTAAAATGCCACCGGCTAATGTTCTGGTTACTGCTTCATTTATTCCGGAACAGGTACATGTGGAACCTGTCGACACTGCGGGCGCAGGTTTTAAGCCGGATGATGATTTGATTCCTGATGGAGCTATCAGCGATTTAGAGACTCTTATTGATCGTTTAGGCGGAGGAAATCCTCCAATGGATATGAAGCCGGAAGCTAACCCCGTTCCTGAAAATAAATTATCGGATCCATTAAGTGATGCCGTTGATAAAGCCAAAGGAAATGGAGATGATGTTATCGGTTCGTTAGCAGAGTTAATAACTCTTGTCACTAAAAATACAAGTGGAGTAGTCCTGACAACGGAAGTCCTTTATGCATTGCCTAGTAAGGTCACTTTACGTGTCTATCTGCCTAACCGTTTGATTGTTAGTGAACAATTGAGAGCTTCCGGCACATCTAATTATTATATTCTGAATGAATGTGAAGGTAATGTGACCCGAATTGAGCCAACATACGATCCTAATGAAAATACATTGATGTTTAGCACAGATAAATTGGGTACGTTTGTCGTACTGAATGAAAACACCCCGACTGCTAACGGAGGTATTGTTAAAGATAATGTACAGATTTCTGTTGTAGAAGGACAGATTGTTGTAAAAGGCTTGCAACATGGTGCATATTACACTATCTATGATTTTTCAGGAAGATTATTGAAACGTGCTGTTTATAAAGGTGAAACAGTGCTTTATCGTCCGGAACTTAGTGGTAGCTACATCATCGATTACTCCAGTGGTAGCCGGAAAGTGTTTTTTAGCAAATAAGCGTAGGTAATTACGCATCAACAAACAAGTAAATAAAACCGTTCATTCTTAATCATTGCATATTAATCATATTGTTTTCTTTATGTTTAAGTGAGTGATTTATGAGTGAATGGTTTCATTGTCAAATCAAATTGATTATGTGAAGCAAATAAATTTAATTATTGAGTTATGAAAAAATGGTTTCTATTAATTATATCTTTTATATCCATAACCTGGGTATATGCAGAAAATGTATCTGTCGATCAAGCGATGCAGGTGGCCATGAATTTCTCACAGCAAATACCAGGTAATCAGTTACGAAGCGGGCAAACTTTACAATTGGCTTATACGGCACGTCCTAATCTGCGTTCAGGAGAAGTTGATGCTTATTATTATGTATTCAACAGTGGAAGCAAGGGTGGATATATAATAGTATCAGGCGATGACCGTGCTTATCCTATACTCGGTTATTCTACTTCCGGTAATTTTTCTTATGAGACTGTGCCGGATAACATGAAATGTTGGCTTGAGGGATATGAAGATGAAATTCAGTATGCTTGTGCAAATGGCATAGAGCAGGATACTGAAATCAAAGAACAATGGCAAATGCTAGTTCAGGGAACTAAACTTCCGGTTTTACGTAGTCAGACATTACTGACTACTGCCAAATGGAATCAAGATATGCCGTTTAATAATAAATGTCCTCAAATTCAGGGTAAGAATGCATTAACAGGATGTGTGGCAACCTCTATGGGGATAGTCATGAAGTATCATAAGTATCCGGATCAAGGAACAGGTAGTGCTACTACTTCTCAAGGTTCTTATAAGGCTAACTTTGGAATTGCCTATTTATGGGATAAGATGCTGGACGATTATCGTGCAGACTATACAGTGGATAATGTGGATGCCATGGCGACTCTTCTTTATCATTGTGGTGTAAGTTGCGATATGCAGTATGGTGTAAGTGCCAGTTCTGCCCAGACCGCACGAATCGTTGATGCTTTAACCCAATATTTTAGGTATGATAAAGCTATTTCTTGCATGGACAAAGATGATTATGATGCTTCTGAATGGCAAAAAATGTTGACGGATGAGTTGATTACTAATCAGCGACCGGTTATTTATAATGGTTCTGGTACAGATGGGCATGCATTTGTTATAGATGGTTTTGATGGCAGTATGTATCATATAAATTGGGGGTGGGGAGGTTATTTAGATGACTGGTTCTCATTAACGGCATTAAAACCGGATAATCATGATTATACTTATGAACAAGGCATGATTATAAACATTAAACCTGATGAGGGAGGACAAAGTCTGAATGAGATTCGAATTTCAAATGCAAGTGGATATACAGGCGGTTTGAAAGTAAATACAACACCAGCTCAGGGAGGAACGTTTACACTTACAGTCTCTGGGATAAGATGTCTCTCACCAAGTTTTACATCCTCTTTATCTATTGCACATTTTGATAAAGAAAAGAATCTGAAAGAAGTGGTTGCAACCCCGCGGAACTTTTCTTTTAATCCTTATAGATATTATTATAATGTATCATTTTCGTGTAAAATTACAGAGCCTATAGAGGAAGGAGATTGTTTATATCTGGTTTCAAAAGCAGGTAATGAGGATTATAAAATAGTAGAAGGCGGCCCGAATGTTGCGGATGTGATTAATCTGACGGCTGGAGCCAAGGTCAATACATACCAAGTGACTTGGAATAGTTTATCTGGTGTTACTCTCACTTCGGAAAAGGGATATAATGCTGATGCTGTTACTGAAGGAGATGATTTTAAATTTAAAATTACGAATACAACCACAAATACAGTTATTGTTAAAAATGGCAATACAGAACTCAAACCAAATGCTAAAGGCATATATACATTATCGAATATCCGGGAAGATATTCATTTGATCTTATCTTTCGGAGAACCGATAGTTCCTGTCTATACGGTTATTTTACCATCCGTTATTGGATTCGATATTCAATCGGTTTCCGGTTATGATCCGCTATCGATATCAGAGGGAGGAGATTTTGAATTTACCGTTATTCCTCGATCCGGTTATGAGGAATATAGTATAACGGTACGAGTGAATGGTACAATAATAGAACCGGACAGTAACGGACATTATATGATCCATAATATTCAAGCGAATCAGACGGTTGAAGTAATCGGAACGGCACCAGACCCGGAAGTTGTCTATCATATTGTAACATTGCCGGAAGTAGAAGGCGTAACAACCGATCCTGAACCGGGGGATCATAAGGTGGAAAATGAGAAAGATTTCACTTTTTCTCTTGTACTCGATAAAGAATACAACCAGTCTGTACCTCTTGTCACAACAGACCGGGGGGATATTATTAGTCCGGATCGGGATGGCAGATATACTATTGAAAATATCTGTGAACCGATAGTAATCAAGATTGATGGAATTAAAAAGAACACAGATGTTGCCAATGAAAAAATTGATGTCAGTAAAATAAAGGTAACAACCTCCGATGGTACTGTTTGTATTTTTGCACCGCAACCAATGAAAGCCTACATAATGACATTCAATGGTGGTGTCTATAAAAATCTGGGAACTGTAAGCGGAGACACACGTGTGCAGTTGCCAAGCGGTCAGTATATCGTGGTTGTCGGCGGAGATTCGTTCAAGGTTATTTTGTAAATGGCCTGAAATACATTATAGAGATTTAATATGTCATAGAAATAACCTTTTAAACTCCTGTTCAAAGTTAGGAGTAAACATGTTTTCTCCTAACTTCGACTTGATTTCTTTGAGCGACCAGAAACGTCCGCCGTCCAGTTCCTCGGTGTCCGGTTTGATTTCTCCGTTGTAAATTGTGCGGAATGTATTGACTAGCTCTTTTTCGATAGTTGATTCAAAGACGTAACGGGTGATGAATTGGGGAGTGAATGCTGTAATGCCTAACTCCTCACGGACTTCCCGGCGGAGAGCTTCTTCGACCGTTTCCCCGTAATCGATATGTCCTCCGACAGCCGTATCCCATTTACCGGGTTGGATATCTTTGGTCATGGAACGTTTTTGCAGATATAGTTCTCCGGCATCGTTAAAGATATGTAGATGGATGACCGGATGCAGTTGTTTGCTTCCGCTATGACATTCTTTTCGGGTCGCTTTACCTATTGTTTCTCCCATTTCGTTGACTAAGGGGAACCATTCTTCTTTCATAAGTCGATAATTTGCGGACAAATATAGTAAATGTTTGAAGATAAACTTTATCTTTGTAAATCATTATAAACCTGAAGATATGAAAAAAGAAGAGTTACAATCTGAAGAGCATTCAAAGTCAGTATTAAATGAGCCTGTGGCTCAATATTATTCCCGTATCAATGTACCGAAACGTATTTATGAAGATATACGTGTCAGCATTGAACAAGCTGATAACGGTTTTCTTATTCCTATGGAAGAAGTATTGGCTCGCCATAAATAATCATGGATATTTATTTTACCCCTCTCGCTCGGGAGCGTTTGGATGATATTGTTGAATATCTTGATATAACATGGGGGAAAGTTATCAAAAAGAACTTTCTTTCAGAGATAACTCGTTGTCTGAAGTTAATAAGTATAACTCCTGATTTATTTCCTTTGTTCGAAGATAGCCAAGAGGTGCGTCAATGTCTGATAACATATTATAATACGATGTACTATCGGGTAAAAAATAATCAAATACAAATATTGACTATTTGGGATAACCGTATGGACCCTCAAACTCTTAAATTTATTCTTTCTGAATTTGATTGATTACAGAAATAAGTTCCTCATCCGATAACCCTTCCCCGTAAGTCGCATAATCCAGCCGGAATGTACAACCATTCTTATATTCGGAACAACCGTAGGCTGTTTTGCCTCGCAGGATGTTTCCTTTCTTGCAGATGGGGCAAACCGGTTTTGCCGGTTGTTGGGGGACTGCTTTCTCTTTGGGAGCCTCTTCCTTTTTTGCACGCGGCTTGCGGGGTTTCTTTTCTTTTTTCTCCTCTTTCGGTGCTTCTTTGGCGGCCTCCTCGATGGTGATGGTGCGGGTGGACTGGTCGGAAAGGACGTTGATGACTACCTGGTGGACCATCTGTTTGAGTTCGTCCAGGAATGTTTTTGCCTCATAAGTTCCACGTTCTATCTGACGCAGTTTCTTTTCCCATAAACCGGTCAGTTCGGCACTTTTCAGTAACTCTTCGTGTATTGTACCTATCAATTCCTTTCCGGTGGCGGTAGGGAACAGGTTCTTTCGTTCTTTACGGATATAGTTACGTTTGAAAAGCGTTTCAATGATAGCTGCACGGGTGGAAGGGCGGCCGATACCGTTTTCCTTCAAGGCATCACGCAAATCGTCATTATCGACCAGCTTACCGGCCGTTTCCATTGCACGGAGCAATGTAGCCTCTGTATAAGGCTTGGGCGGAGTCGTCCAGGTCTCCTTTAATAAAGGTTTATGCGGTCCGGTTTCTCCTTTGGTGAAGTCCGGCAATACGCCTTCTTCCTCGGTTGGTTCGGCATCCGGGTCCTTTTGCTCCGCACCGAATACGACGCGCCATCCCGGTTTTAATATCTGTTTTCCGGTTACTTTGAAATCAACTTTACCCACTTTACCGAGTACGGTTGTGGTGGAGATTTCACAGTCCGGGTAAAAGGCGGCGATGAAACGACGGGCAACCAGGTCATATACCTTCCGTTCATTCTCCGTCAGGTTACGGGCGGGTACGCCAGTCGGGATGATGGCGTGGTGGTCGGTTACCTTTGAGTTGTCGAATACTTTTTTGCTTTTGGGAATCTTGGCATTTAACAGGGAAGCCGTCAGCTCGGTATAATCGACCAGCCCTTTCAGTGTATTCGGAACTTTCGGGTAAATATCATCACTCAGGAAAGTGGTATCTACACGGGGGTAGGTGGTCACTTTCTTTTCATATAATGACTGAATCAGTTTTAATGTATCGTCGGCGGTAAATGCAAACTTTTTGTTGCATTCCACCTGCAACGAGGTCAGGTCGAAAAGGCGGGGAGCGTATTCCTTCCCTTTCTTTTCGGAAATATCGGTGACGGTAAAGTCTTCCTGCTGTACGATTTCGAGGAAGGCTTCCCCTTCTTCCTTTTTGGTGAATTTACCCTTGGTTGCGGAGAAGGTCGTATTCCGGTAGACGGTTTTCAACTCCCAGTAAGGTTCGGGCTTGAAATTATCTATCTCTGCCTGGCGGTTTACAATCAGTGCCAGTGTCGGTGTCTGGACACGGCCGATAGAAAGTACCTGCCGGTTCTGTCCGTAACGGATTGTATATAATCGGGTTGCATTCATTCCCAGCAACCAGTCGCCTATGGCACGGGATAATCCGGCCTCATATAGTTTGGCAAATTCAGTCTGTTCTTTCAGATGCTGGAAACCTTCGCGAATGGCTTCTTCGGTAAGGGATGATATCCATAAACGGTAAACCGGGCATTTACAGCCGGCTTTCTGCATCACCCAACGTTGAATCAGTTCTCCTTCCTGGCCGGCATCACCGCAGTTGATGACCATCTCTGCATTCTGCATCAGGCTTTCAATCACTTTGAACTGTTGTTCGTAGGTCGGGTTACTAATCAACTTGATACCGAAACGGGGAGGAATCATAGGAAGTGCTCCCAGGCTCCATCGTTTCCAGTCGTCGGTGTATTCGTGAGGTTCCTTGAGTGTACACAGATGTCCGAATGTCCAGGTAACCTGATATCCGTTTCCTTCAATATACCCGTTCATTCTTTTTGTAGCCCCCAGTACTTCGGCAATCTCTCGTGCCACACTCGGTTTTTCAGCAATACATACTTTCATCTGCAATCTAATCCTTTCGTAAAAATCACACAAATGTACGCTTTCCTGTTGACTTAATAAAATCGTAGATAGAATTAAAGAAGTTCGCAGGAATGCCGGTCTTATTTTACAGACATGTTTGTGAGGTATATAGAATATCTTTATATTTGACAAGTTTTAGGATACAAAGAGTATGGATTGTGTTTCCACTTATTAGTTTAAATGTATAATAATTCAGAACAGGAAAAAATACTTATTGCAGGTTTGATTCAGGATGACGAGTCTGCATTCTGTGAATTATACGCTTTGTATAAGAACAGGCTGATGTTCTTTGCGATGAAGTTTCTTAAATCGAAAGAATTTGCAGAAGATGTTTTCCAGGATGCTTTCACCTCCGTCTGGCAAAACAGGCGTTTCCTGAATCCGGATTCTCCTTTTGCACCTTATGTTTATACAATTGTGAAAAACCGGATTCTCAATCTGCTGGCCGGGATAGAGAAAGAACAACAGCTTAAAAATACCATCTTGTCCGGTTCGGTAGATGTGACCAATGATACGGAAGATAAAATATTGGATGACGACCTGAACCAACTGCTCGAAAAGGCCCTGCTCGATTTGACTTCGCAGCAACGCCGTATCTTCGATATGAGCCGGAAAGAGATGAAGTCTCATAAGGAAATAGCGGAAGAATTAAATATTTCAGTTTATACCGTCCAGCAGCATATCTCTGCGTCTTTGAAAGTAATACGTTCATATTTAGTGAAATACTCCGGGACGTATGCCGATTTACTAGTACTGCTCTTTTGCCTGAATTCATAATAAAAGTTAATCATATCCCAGTTGTACCCCATTTCGTGGTACTATAAATACATGCACCGATAATATGGCAGATTTGAAGTATATAAACAACCTATTGAAACGATTCGTCGACGGCCTCTATACCCGTAAAGATGCCGACGACCTGTTGAAGCATTTCCATGCCGGAAAATACAATACGGAAATATCCGAGGCAATGGACAATGTATGGGAAGAGATGGAGGAAGATGAGGTTTCGTCGTTGCAGCATCAGCAATACAGGGAAGAGGCCCGTTTGTTATTATCGCGCATCCGGAAACCGGAGAAACGTTTCTCCTTTATTCCTTATCTGAGATATGTGGCAATCGTGGCTGTCATCTTGTCGATAGGTTGGGGCGGGTTCCGCCTGATACGTTCGAATCAGGAAAAGGTATTGACATATACGGAAGTGCATGTGAAGAACGGCGAACATAAACGGATTATTTTGCCGGATGGGACTTCCGTAACATTGAATGCCGGTTCTTATTTAAGATATCCCCGGGAGTTCATTACTGATGTCCGCCGGATAGAGATGAATGGAGAAGCATTTTTCGAGGTAACCCGGGATGAAGAGAAACCTTTCCTTATCCATACGAAAGATGCCGATGTAAAGGTGCTGGGTACTTCCTTCAATGTGAAAGCCTTCGATATGGACGAGCAGTTGACTGTTAGTGTTCAGACGGGGAAAGTGCAGGTCGATTTACCGGAAGCGATGATGCGCCTGCTGCCGGACGAACAGTTCGTGATGGATAAGACGAAAGGCGAGTTCCAGAAACGGAATGAAGATGCAAGGCTTTCCACTGTCTGGATAAAAGGTGGTCTTTATTTTAACAGGACTCCCATACGGACCGTTGTCAATGAACTGGTCCGCATGTATAACCGGACTATTGAATTTGCCCCGGGTGCGGAATATGACGATTATATTTACGGGGAACATGATAATAAAAGTCTGGAAGCAGTACTTAAATCGATACAATATTCAACAGATATAAAATACAGGATAGAAAATGACAAAATAGTTTTATATAAGAATTGATTATTAACTTATTCTAAATTGATACTTACATGAAAGACACCAGTTAACTTATCCATAAAAAGAAAAGGAAGGTCACAGGGACCTTCCTTATACTCTACCGATTGTCCGGAGTGGAGGCCAGGCAATCTATACGGAGTCGTTTTAAATTACTATTCAAAACAACCATAAAACATTCCAAATTTATGAACTTCCTTAATATTAAGAAGTATTGTTGGGCTTGTTATGCTGTACTTTTTGTTTTTTTAGCAGTTGTATGCGCACAACCGGCAATGGCCCAAACGATAAAATCAGAAGTAGTGACCGTTGAGGTCCACAATCAACCGGTAGAAAAGGTCCTCAAAGAGATTTCCCAGCAAACGGGAGTCAAGTTCTTTTACGGCGAGACCGTCACCAACAACAAGTTAACGGTCAATTTGTCCTTTAATGGCAAACCGTTGAAAGACGTCTTAAATGAAATATCCAAACAGACCGGTCTGGATTTTAACCGGGAGAACAATACCATTGCAGTCAGCGTGCGTAAAACCAACGCTGCTCCGTCCCGTCAGCAGGCACAGCCGGAAAAGAAAATTTCAGGTGTGGTAACAGACGACAGGGGAGATGCTGTTATCGGTGCGAATGTGGTAGTGAAAGGTACCACTAACGGCACAATTACGGATATCGACGGTAAATTCAGCCTGGATGTTCCGTCCGGCAGTACACTGACGATTTCCTACATCGGTTATCTGAACAAAGAGATACGTGTAGACGGACAGCAGTCGCAATATGCAGTTAAGTTGCTGGAAGATACCCAGACACTGGATGAAGTCGTAGTCGTAGGTTTCGGTACACAGAAAAAAGCCAATCTGACAGGTGCCGTGAGTACGGTGAAGATGGAAGAGGTAATGGGTGACCGTCCGGTCGTTTCCGCCAGCCAGGCGTTGCAGGGAGCTATGCCGGGTCTGACAATTACCACCAATGCCGGTAGTCCGGGTAAGAGCATGACATTGAATGTTCGCGGTACCAACCGTCTGAATATCGACGAATACGGAGAAGGCGAACCGTTGGTATTGGTCGATAACGTTCCGATGGATATCAATATGATTTCTCCGTCCGATATTGAAACGGTAACAGTCTTGAAGGATGCGGCTTCTGCTGCTATCTACGGTGCACGTGCTGCTTTCGGTGTTATTTTGATTACAACAAAGCAGGCGAATAAAGAGCAAAAGGTTTCTATCAATTACAACAACAACTTTGCATTCTCAAAGCCTCAGTCTTTGATAGAAAAAGCGTCTCCGCTGGAAACAGTCCGTTTCTATAATGATATGGGATATAAGAACGGCCGTTATAACAACGGACAGGATATCACTGCATGGTTGGGCTATCTGGAAGATTACCAGGCAAATCCGGGTAAATATCCGTTAGGCTATTATATGGATGATAATGGTAACCGCTACGATTTAAAAGAGAACAACCATCTGGAACGTATGATGGATAATTATGGTTTCCAGCAGACACATAATGTTTCAGTGAGCGGCGGTACGGCTAAGTCTGCTTACCGTTTATCTTTCGGATACCTGGATGAAGACGGTATTCTGGTTACGGATAAGGACGGTTATAACAGATACAACCTGTCTTCTTTCGTGAATACGGAAATTACTTCCTGGTTGAAAGTGCAGGCGGATATTAAATACTCCAAGTCGAAAACGACCAACCCGAATATGAATACGTTGAGAAACTGGTCTCCGTATCGTTTGGCCCAATTGCTGCCGACTTATTATCCTGAAGGTGACGTTGAGATAAATGGGGAAACTTATCCAATCGGTACTCCCCGCTGGAATATCATGAATTCTCCGGTCCAGGCAAAGAACAACGAAGATATCCGTCTTTTCGGTAAAGCTATTTTCAATCCGATGGAAGGACTGTTAATCAATGCTGAATATACTTTCAACAGAACTAATTACGACCAGGATGAATACCAGAAAACAGTAAAGTATGTCAATGCGGAAAACAACTATTTCTCAGTGGCGGACTCCTATAGCGGTAACTCTTCATACCAGTTGGATGAAAAGCATATCAACTACAATGCAATCAACGTTTACGGAAATTACGATAAGACGATAAACGACCACTCTTTCAGTGTAATGGCAGGTTTCAACCAGGAATACAGTTACATGCGTAGAGTTTGGGGAAAGAAATTGCATGTGGTAAATCCGGAACATCCCTCATTGAGCGGCGCAGACGGAACCATGACTACCGGTGATGAATATGACGAATATTCGTTACGTGGTTTGTATTACAGAGCTTCTTATAACTATAAAGGGAAATATCTGTTTGAAACGAACGGGCGTTATGATGGTTCTTCCAAATTCCCTTCAGGCAACCGTTTCGGTTTTTTCCCTTCTTTCTCGTTAGGTTGGAGAGTTTCTGAAGAAAAATTCATGGATTGGTCGAAGGAATATGTTACGAACTTCAAGCTGAGAGGTTCTTTCGGACAGGTAGGTAACCAGGCAATTAAGAACTATGCATTCCTGGGCGTAATGGCGACGGAAAACGGATGGTTGGAAAATGGCTTATGGAATATAACCCGTAAAGTTCCGGCTTTGGTTAGTTCGAGCTTTACCTGGGAAAAGGTGGAAACGCTGGATATCGGTTTCGACTTGGGTATGTTCGATAACCGTTTAGACCTGGTATTTGACTGGTATCGTCGTGATACGAAAGGAATGTTGGCTCCGGGTAAGGAACTTCCTTCTGTGCTTGGCGGTTCTTCTCCGTTGGAAAACTCGGCCGACTTGCGTACAAAAGGTTGGGAGTTGGCAATAAACTGGAGAGACCGTATCGGTAAAGACTGGCGTTATAACATCGGTTTGAACCTGTATGATTCACGTTCGAAAGTAACGAAGTTCGATAACCCGACAGAATCATTGTCTACTTATCGTGTAGGTCAGGAAATAGGGGAAATATGGGGATTTGTTACAGACCGTTTCTATACGGAAGATGATTTCGAAACGATTGATGAGGCGAAAGGTATCTATAAACTGAAAGAAGGAGTTCCTACTATCGACCCGTATGTTCGTGACCCGAGACCAGGTGATATCCTGTTCAAAGACTTAGACGGGAATGGTAAAATTGATAACTCAGGTGACAACACGGCTAAAAATCCGGGTGACAGAAAGATTATCGGTAATAATTCCAGACGCTATCCGTATGCAATCAATGCCGGTGTGGGTTGGAAAGGTTTTGACCTGACCGTATTCTTCCAGGGAGTTGGAAAACGTGACCTGATTGTCGGTACGGACGGTAAATCAAATTTCCTGGCATGGCCGCACACCAACACGGATAACCCGAATGCTGCTGCTACAGTATTGAAACATCACCTGGATTATTGGACTCCTGAAAATCCGAATGCTTATTACCCGCGTTTAGGAAACCAGACAGGTGTGAATCAGGGAACGGATGGTTTCAACAGAAGGAATCAGACTAAATATCTGATGGATGCCTCTTACATCAAACTGAAAAATATCACATTGAGTTATTCATTCCCGAGTAGCTGGCTTGAGAAAACAAGAGCGATTTCGGCTTTTAAAGTATTCTTTAGTGGTGAAGACCTCTGGACAAAACATCATATGTATAAAGGAATGGACCCTGAACAAACGATGAGTATTAATGACTTGTATCCGTTCATGAAGAAATTCTCTTTTGGTATTAATGTTACTTTATAATTTGTATAACACTTGATTCTTATGAAAAAAATATATTTATCAGCATGTCTGGCTGCTTTTCTTATTGGAGGTACTTCCTGCCTGAATGATGAATTCCTGGATAAATACCCGATCGATAAAGAAACGGAAAACACGGTCTTTACGACTTATGATAATTTTAAAATGTACGCGTGGGGATTGTACAATAAAACACTGATTGCTTATCAGAACTATCCTCAGGCAGGAGATGTATCGGATATGTTGTTCGATTCGAATGATGCCCGTGGTATCGCCTGGGCAAACAACCGTATGTCTGCTTCGAATGTAAGTGCGGATACATGGACGTTTGAATTTATCCGCCGGGTGAATCTGATGCTGGATAATATCGAAAACTCACAGATGACGGAAAAGGAGAAAGCGCACTGGCGTGGAGTCGGTTATTTTTTCCGTGCTCATGAATACTTCAAACTTCTTCAGAAGTTCGGTGACTTGCCCTGGCTGGAACATCTGGTAGGGACCGGAGATGTGGATGTGTTGTATGCAAAACAAGATTCCCGTGAGGTGGTTGCCAATCACATGTTGGAAAATCTGTTGTATGCCGAAGAGCATATAAACGAGAAAGGTGACGGCGACAATACGGTCAATCCGAATGTAGTACGTGCTTTTATTTCCCGTTTCGGCCTGTATGAAGGGACCTGGAGAAAGTATCATGGTAGTGTGGATAATGTAGACGGTACGAAATATCTGGAAGCAAGCGTGAAAGCCTCCCAGAAACTTATCGACCAGAATCTGGAACTGATGGCGGATTATGATGATGTGTTTAACTCATCCAGCCTGAAAGGACAAAGCAGTATCCTTCTGTATCGGGAGTACCTGGAAAACGAAAGCGGAAAGGGGCACGATTTGACTCAGCGTACGACTGGCGAACGTTTGTATGAAGGTTCAAAGAAGCTCGTAGAACAATACTTATGTGCTGACGGACGGCCTATTTCTACTTCTACCGTTTATGATGGCGACAATACGGTGTATGATGAATTCAGAAATCGTGACTTACGTCTGTATTATACAATTTGTCCTCCTTATAAAGTGACGGTTTCTACGGATTTATCCCATTGGGAATATACGGGCAACGCTGTGGAACGTGAGTATATGGATTTAATGGGTAAGTTATCTAAAAATAATCCGGAGAGGAAAATGTTGCCTCTGTCGAAGAAGGCTTCTTATATTGCAAATATACCGAATTTGACGGCAGTAAAAGTCAGCGGTGTGGATACGCAGACCGGTTACTTCATGTACAAATATTATAATGCGTTACCCGGAGCTGATAAAGGAGAGGTACAAGGTACCGACGGGCCTATCTTCCGTATGGGAGAGGTGTTGATAAACCATGCCGAAGCAATGTTTGAGCTGGGACGTTTCGACCAGTCCGTTGCCGATGCTACTGTCAACAAGTTGCGTGCACGTGCCGGCGTTGCGGCTATGGTGATAAACAATATCGGTGCTGATTTCGACAAGTTCCGTGATTCGGATGTCGCTCCTGTTTTGTGGGAGATACGCCGTGAAAGATGTTCCGAATTGATGGGTTCAGGTTTCCGTTTTGACGATATCAAACGTTGGAAAAAAGGTAACTATCTGAATGAACAGCCTGTCGGCGTCAAGATTAATAATATAGAAGATTACAATAGCGAAGCGCTGGCAAAGAGTCTGTATAAAGGTTCGGAAATGCCTCGCTATGTAAACTGTGTTACTTATATCGAGAAACCGAATCCGGGTTGGGAAGATAAATGCTATCTGTATCCGATTCCTTTGAAACAAACTCTTTTAAATGAAAATCTGGTACAGAACCCAGGTTGGAAATAATTGAACATACCTTCCCGCATCCTGGTCCGGATGCGGGAGTAATTCTGATTTCTTCCGAATGAAATCGTTTTTTCATTCGGAAGAAATTTATTTTATTTGTATCTTTAACGCTCTTATGCGGTAATAATAACAACATTATCTAATAAAAACACGATATCATGAATAGTAAGCTAATGCTTTTGGCTGCGGCCTCCGGACTATCAGTAACGGGACTTGCAGCGAACTACACCAACTTCATTATCATCAACCTCGATGATGCCGGTTATGGGGATTTTTCTTATAATGGCGCATACGGATATAAAACGCCGAACATCGACCGTATGGCTGCTGAGGGAGTCCGCTTCACTCATTTTCTGGCCGGACAACCTATCAGTGGCGCTTCACGTGCCGGACTGCTGACCGGATGCTATCCGAACCGTATCGGATTTGCCGGTGCACCGGGACCGGGTTCTGATTATGGTATCAGTCCGGACGAAATGACGATAGGAGAGTTGCTGAAGCAGAAAGGATACAGTACCGCTGTTTTCGGTAAATGGCATCTGGGAGATGCTAAACAGTTCCTGCCTTTGCAGAACGGCTTCGATGAATATTACGGATTGCCTTATTCAAACGATATGTGGCCTTTCCATCCGCAACAGGGAGAAGTGTTCAATTTCCCGGACCTGCCGACTTATGACGGAAATGAGATTATCGGTTATAACACCGACCAGTCACAGTTTACAACGGATTATACCAACCGTACGGTCAATTTCATCAAGAAGAACAAGAATAAACCGTTCTTTATCTATCTGGCACATTCCATGCCGCATGTTCCGCTGGCCGTTTCCGACAAGTTTAAAGGAAAGAGCGAACAGGGACTGTATGGCGATGTCATGATGGAACTGGACTGGAGTGTCGGTGAAGTATTGAAAGCACTCCGCGAACAGGGGCTGGAAGAAAATACACTGATTGTCCTTACGTCTGATAACGGCCCGTGGGCGAACTACGGTAACCATGCCGGTTCGGCCGGCGGATTGCGTGAGGCTAAAGCTACCACTTTCGACGGAGGTAACCGTATCCCTTGCGTGATGTACTGGAAAGGAGTAACCCAGCCGGGAACAACCTGTAACAAGTTGGCTTCCAATATCGACCTTCTTCCTACATTGGCAGATATCAGCGGCGCACCGCTGCCCCAGCGTAAGATTGACGGTGTCAGCATCCTGCCTTTGATAAAAGGGGAGAAAGATGCCAACCCGCGCGAATCGTTCGTTTATTATTTCCATAAAAATGATTTGGAAGCAGTCACGGACGGTAAGTTCAAGCTGGTCTTCCCGCATAAATATGTCACTTACGGCGCTTATGTGCCGGGTAACGACGGACAGCCGGGAGATTTGACAAATCTGGAATTGAAGAAAGCCGAGATGTATGACCTGCGCCGTGACCCGGGAGAACGTTACGACGTTATTTCCCAATATCCGGAAGAAGCAGCCAAGCTGATGAAGATTGCCGACGATATGCGTAAAGACCTGGGAGATAACCTGACACGTGTGAAGGGTACAGGACGCCGCGAACCGGGAAAACTGAAATAATAATATAAAAATGAGAAACGCTAATCTAATTGTAAAAGCAGGTATGTTGGCAACATGCCTGCCTTTTATTGGCTGTAACTCGGCCAATAAATCAGAGAAAAGCCAGGAAGAACGTCCGAATATTCTTTTTATCCTGTCTGACGACCATACAGGCCAGGCATGGGGTATCTATGGAGGTATTCTGGCCGACTATGTGAAGAACGAGAATATCCGCCGCCTGGCCGCTGAAGGCTGCGTGCTGGATAACTGTTTCTGTACGAATTCAATCTCCGCACCGAGCCGTGCCGCCATTATGACCGGGGCATACAGCCACCGCAACGGCGTCTATACGCTGGAGGACGGGTTGGACCCGGCAGTCGATAATATCGCCAAGCAAATGCAGGCCGGCGGTTACCAGACCGCCCTGATCGGTAAATGGCATCTGAAAAGGCAACCGGCCGGTTTCGACCACTTCAATGTGTTCCATGATCAGGGAGAATATGTCAATCCGATCTTCAAGACTGCCGAGAACTGGGTGGACGACGATAAGGGCAAGCAAGGCACCGAGGTAAAAGGTTTCTCTACCGATATCGTTACCGACCAGACCATCGACTGGATACGTAACCGGGATAAGAACAAACCGTTCATGATGTGCTGTCATTTCAAGGCAACGCACGAACCCTGGGATTTTCCGGAACGGATGAAGCATCTGTACGATGATGTTGTCTTTCCGGAACCGGAAAGTATGATGGAGTTCGGACCGGAAACGTCCGGGAGGGCATTCCAGGGCCAGCAGCTGGAGAATATGGGATGGCGTTGGGAAACCGCATCGAAAGACCCTGCCGCCTGGTGGTGCCAATATCCGGAACTGCCTTTCTCTACGAAAGGTATGGATAAAGTGGCTGCCCGTAAGAAAATCTATCAGAAAATGATTAAAGATTACCTGCGTTGCGGCGCGACCATCGACGACAACATCGGACGCTTGCTCAAGATGCTGGATGAAGAAGGACTGGCCAAGAATACAATTATCGTCTATGTCTCCGACCAGGGATATTTCCTGGGTGAACATGGCATGTTCGATAAACGTATGATGTATGAAGAACCGTTGCACATGCCTTTCGTGATTCGTTATCCGAAAGAGATTCCGGCGGGAACACGCAATAAGGATATTATCCTGAATGTAGATTTCGCCGCCACACTTGCCGATTACGCAGGTATCAAGGCGCCGGAAAAATCACAGGGAGAAAGTTTCCGTCAGAACCTGAAAGGTGAAACACCGGCCGACTGGCGTAAGGAAATGTATTACCGTTACTGGACACACCATTCCATTCGCCCAGCCCACATGGGTATCCGCAACGAACGGTATAAACTGATGTTCCTTTATGGCGACCGTCTGAATGCAACCGGCTCGGAAGAAACTCCGACAACACCGGCCTGGGAATTTCATGACCTGCAAGTCGACCCGAAAGAAGATAAGAATATGTACAATGAACCGCAGTATCAGGATATCATCAAAGAGATGAAACAGGAATTGCTGACACTCCGTCAGGAAGTCGGCGACACCGATGCCGATACTCCCCGGATGAAAGAGATTATGGACCAGTATTATTGGTAATCAAATGAAAAAAATTTATCTAATGGCTGTCGCCAGCCTGTATCTGGGATTATCCCCTTTGGCGGCGCAACAGACAAAAGGGAACATCGTCGAGTATTTTGGAAAAGAGCGTGTGGAACGTGTCGACGAGGGTATGATATTGCACACTTTCCGGCAGGGTTATTTCTTGCCGGTGACGGCTCCTTCCGGTTATTTGTTCACGACCTCTGATGGGTTGGGCTGGGAGATCGCGACCGGGAAGTTCAAGGCTCCTTCTGCAAATGACCTGACGGCAACAAATTACGGACGGACCCGCGAAGCCGTGCAATGGACTCCTATCGAGGCCGACTCTACCGGAAAGTTCGCCAACCGTGCTTTACGCCGTGCCTATGTTTTTACGGAATATAAGGCGGATAAACCTCAGATCGCCTTGCTCGAATCAAGCGGGAATACTCGTACCTTTATCAATGGTATGCCTCATGAGGGCGACCATTACGACTTTGCTTATACGCTGATTCCTTTCCGGATGCAGAAAGGGATGAATGAGTTTATATTCACTCCCGGCCGTTTCGGCAGGGTGGAAGCCAAGTTGATTATCCCTACCAAGCCGGTGATGCTGACAAAGAGGGATATGACCCTTCCCGACATTATCAACGGGGAAGGAGAGAAATGGGCCGCCATCCGTATCGTCAATGCACAGGAGAAAGCTCTTACCGGACTGAAGATACAATGTACGCTGGAAAACGGAGAGTCTGCGACTGTTACGACGGACGATGTCATGCCTATGATGGTCCGCAAAGTGAAATTCCGTATCCCCGGCGCTACCTCTTCAAAGAAGGGGGAGACGAAGGCGACTGTTCTCTTGCAGGACAAATCCGGCAAAGAGATTGACCGCACGGAGATATCCCTGCAACAGAAAGATGCTTCTTCCATCCACGAACGTACCTTTATCAGCGATGTGGACGGAAGCGTGCAGTATTACAGCGTGAATCCTTCTACTACGCAGGGCGATAACCAGGCATTGTTCCTGTCCGTCCACGGCGCATCCGTGGAGGCCCGCAACCAGGCCCGTGCCTATGCGCCGAAGGACTGGGGACATATCATTGCCCCGACCAACCGCCGCCCATTCGGCTTCAACTGGGAAGAGTGGGGACGTATCGACGCGATGGAAGTGCTTGCTGAAGCAGAAAAGGTCTTTAAGACAGACCCCGCCCATACTTATCTTACCGGGCATTCGATGGGAGGCCACGGAACCTGGTTCCTGGGTGTAACCTATCCCGACCGTTTTGCCGCTATCGCTCCCTGCGCCAGCTATCCGGATATTGCCAAATATTCAAGGCCGAATGCGGATGCTGCGAATGTCGGTGAGAAACATTTCCCGATGATTTGCCAGGCGGCCAATGCCGGACGTGTCCTCGATTTGAGAAAGAACTTCCTGCAATCGGGCATTTACATTCTTCACGGCGATTCGGACAATGTCGTTCCTATCGAACAGGTTCGCCGCATGCGTGAAATACTGGGTACTTTCCATCCCGACTTCTGTTATTATGAATATCCGGGCGGTTCCCATTGGTATAGTAATGAAAGCGTTGACTGGAAACCTATCTTCGATTATTTCCGTTGGCACAGTGTGCCGTCTGCCGACAAAGTGAAACAGCTGGAGTTCCATACCGCTTCCCCGGCTATCTCTGCCAAAGATTATTGGGTGACCATCAACCAGCAGGATACGGCTTACGATTTTTCTTCCGTCTCCTTCAAACAGACGGACAACGGTATTTCGGGTACGACGTCCAATGTGGCATCGCTTACATTCGATTTTCCGGCTCTGAAACTTCCGGCAGAAGCCAGCATCACTATCGATAACGAAACAATCCCGGTAGACGGAACCCGGCCGGCTGTGCTGAAGAAGGTTTCCGGCAAATGGTCATTGGTGGAAGAGATTCCGGTAACGGAGAAATATCCTTCCCGTTACGGCGGCTTCAAGCAGGCATTCGATAATCGTGTTGTATTTGTATATGCTACCGGAGGAAATAAGGAAGAAAATACCTGGTATCAGAATAAGGCCCGCTTTGATGCGGAGACTTTTCTGTACAGGGGCAATGGCTCTATCGACGTGATTGCCGACAAAGATTTCATCCCTTCCGCCTATGCAGACCGGAATGTGGTGCTTTACGGAAATGCCAGTAACAACAAAGCCTGGAACAAGCTCCTGAAGAATGCCCCCATACAAGTCTTGAAGGGAGAAATCCGCATGGGAGACAAAGTGCTTAAAGGCAACGACCTGGGAACTTATTTCGTCTACCCGCGTCCCGACAGTCCAACGGCCAGTGTCGGTGTAGTGGCCGGAACAGGTATCGAAGGCATGAAAGCGACTTATCCGAACGACTATATTTCCGGCATTACCGGCTTCCCCGACTTACTGATATTTAATGTTGATATCTTGAAAGAAGGTATTCATGGCATCCGCGTATCCGGTTTCTTCGGCAACGACTGGAGTGTGGAAGACGGTTGTTTTATAACGGAATGAAGAGGAGGGCGTTTTAGAATATGAGTTAAATAGACGCGGATAACGCGGATAAAAAAAATGGGTGCCCCAACTGTTTTCACTGGCTGCAGCAGCTGTTTCCGGTGGCTGCTGCAATCAAATAAAATAGCTGCCGCAGCCAATCTATTCGGGGGCAGATGGGGGCGGCAAAAAGAGGGTTTTGAAAACTTTATAATAAGATGTTCCTTGTTCCTTTTACGATCAGTTCGTAGAAGGAACAAGGAACACACTATACAGAAGTTTCCCAAAAAGCCTTTTTGTCGCCCCCATCCGCCCCCGATTCTTAAAACGGGAGTGTAGAATTAAGAGGTAGACTTTGTTATTTTATTATCTGTTAGGTTGTTAACCTTTCTTTGATAGATTATATCCAAATCCCTTATGGCGGGTTTTACCTGGTCGTTCGTCAGTCCAATGACGGCAAAAAGAGGCTTTCCATGTCTCTTTTGTGACTCAAAAATGGTGACTTTTAACACTTTTTCCAGTTGATTTATGCTCGTTGTGGTCACGGAATAGCGTGTTTGTTCCGCTATTTGGACATGATTTTGCCGGAGATAAGCATTATCCTATCTTTAATTCCGTATATTTGGAAACAAATTAAAAAGAGCGGTATGGAGAATTACTATCTTTCACTAGTATGTCTCAGTTGCTTGTGGCTTGTTTCTTCCTGCAATGTCTCCACTTCCCGCAAGCAGACGGATTTAATGCCGACAGACAGTGTCGGTCAGATAACGGGCCGGGAGATGTCTGCACAGGAAGTACCGATACGATTGCTACATAAACTGGGAGAACTTTATGGAGATAATCCTCCCGGAGTTGTCGGTTTCTCGGTAGAAAGCAAGGATTGTCCCGATTTTATCGGTGGTGTCTATATCAACGACCGGGATACGCTGGTTATCCAGATTAGGGGTGATTCTGCCGCCGTACGTAAACAACTGGAAGAAGTTCTGGATTCGAAAGAGTTTATCGTAGAACCGGCCGGAGCTTACACGCAGAAGGAACTGGCTGTTATTCAGAACAAACTGAGCGAACGATGGGAAGCATTGAAGGAAACGCCTGTTATGCAGAATGTGGTAAGTACAGGTGTTGGAATCAATGACATAGAAATCCGTTTGATGCTTAACACGCCGGAGAAGCGGAAAGAGTTCCGTGAGAAAGTAATGGATTCCCCCGCTTTTCGTTTTACCGGGCCGGAGAAGGCTGCCGAAAATGCAATGGTGGGGGGTAATGATACACGGGGCATATCTCTTCGTCCGGAGTATACGGTTTATCCGACCGATGCGGAGAAGGCTTCTTTTATTTTGTATAACAATAGCGGTGATAAGGTTTATTATGGTAGAGATTATACTATCACCTATGAAGATACGGATGGCGTATGGCGCGGACTGCCTACAGACCGAATCGTAGTCTTGATTGCTTATGGTGCGGAAAATGGGGAGCATAAGACTATTGACGCTTCTCTTTATCCTCAAGTGCATGCGAACCTTCCCGGACGCTATCGTTTTTTTCTTGATGTCACCCTTGGAGACCTTCGTATAGGGAATAACGTACGTCTGATGACAGAATTTGTCCTTTCTGATGATAAACAGGAACTGGCACATGCCACTAAAACTCCCATTCCCGAATATATCCTGCAAGGAATATCTGAACAGGAATATCTGATACAGAAAGAACGTGAACTGGAACAGGAATTAGAGACTAAGGTATTTGTGGTGGTGGAACAAATGCCGGAGTTTCCCGATGGTGGTCAGCCGGGTATGCTGGCGTTTTTAGAGAATGCTGTATCGGAAGAGGTTAGAGCAACTGGCAAGGAAGACCGGATAACTCTTAGCTTTGTTGTTGAGAGGGACGGCTCGTTGAGTAATATCGAGATTCTTCGTTCCAAAGGCGATAAGCAACTAGAAGACGAAGCAATCCGTATCATCCGGAAAATGCCGAAATGGAACCCCGGCAAACAACATGGGAAGATAGTCAGGACGAAATACACCATTCCGGTCACTTTCCGTAAGAAGCAGGCGAGTAATGGATAATCAATAAATCAGATGAGGTATGGAAAATCGACTTCTTTTATCAGTATGTATCGGTGGTCTGTTGTTTGCTTTCTCCTGCAACATCTCCACTTCTCGTAAATTGGCGGACACGATGTCGACAGACAGTATTTGTGAGACTCCGGCTCACAATATGTCAGACCGGGAAGTCTCTGCCCAGGAAGTTCCGATGCGGCTATTGGATAAGCTGAGTGAACTCTATGGCGATAACCCTCCCGGTGTTATCGGCTTTTCGGTCGAGAGCAAGAATTGCCCCGACTTTATCGGCGGCGTCTATATTAATGACCGGGATACGTTGGTTATCCAAATCAGAGGTGACTCTGCCATTGTCCGTAAACAACTGGAAGAGATATTGGGGTCGAAGGAGTTCATTGTCGAACCAGGTTTGACCTATACTCAAAAAGAACTTTTAGCAATTAACGAAAAGCTGACTGAACGATGGCGGCAACTCGAAAGAACTTCTGTGATGCGTAATGTGAAAAGTACCGGGGTTGGAGCACATGCTATCGAGGTATGCCTGATTGTCAATACTCCTGAGAAGCAAAAAGAATTTCGTGAGAAAGTGATGGATTCCCCGGCTTTCCGTTTTACCGGTCCTGAGGTGCCCCCTGTAAATACAACAGTAGGAGTGAACGATATAAAAGGCGTTGCTCTTCGTCCTGAATACACTGTTTATTCAACGGAAACCAAGCAGGTAAAATTTATCTTATACAATCATAGCGGAGGTCCTGTTTGTTGTGGTGCACATTATTATATCACCTATGAAGACGATAAAGATGTCTGGCGCGAACTGCCTATCAATGATTTTGCAGTCGATATCCTTTATGGGGTAGAGAATGGAGATAGTTGGGAGTTTTCTGCATCTCTTTATCCCGATGTGTATCCGAACCATACCGGACGTTATCGCTTTTTCTATGAGGTTACCGTCGGTGATATGCACGTTGGTGACAAACTGTTGATGATGGCAGATTTTCGCCTGTCGGATAGCAAACAGGAACTGGCACAGGCTACCAAAACTCCTGTTCCTGAAACGGTTCTGGGTGGTTTATCCGAACAGGAATATCGTGAAAAGGAGGAACATTTATTTGCAACGCGGGTATTCACTGTCGTAGAACAAATGCCCGAATTTCCGGATGGCGGTCATTCCGGTCTTTTAAAATTCATTAAGGATAATATCTCGAAGAACATAACAAAAGAAGGACGTGTGGCTGTTTCGTTTGTCGTGGAAAGAAACGGTTCGTTAAGTGATATTCAGGTCATTCATTCTTCTTCGTATAAAGAACTCGATGACGAAGCAATCCGTATCGTCCGGAAAATGCCGAAATGGATACCGGGCCAGCAGCGTGGTAAACCGGTAAAAGTAAAATTTACCGTTCCGGTAGATTTCTATAAAGAAGAAAATAACCGACAAGAATGAGATGGAAGGCATGGGATTTTCTGTATATTTGGAAACCGTATAATATCTAATTGGAGGGCCTGTTTATGCGAATTATAGGATTTCTATTCGTGTACCTGTTTTCGTTGGTCGATTTGGGTGCACAGGTAAAAGACCGGTATCTTGAACTCACTCACGATACTCTTTCTGCCGAAATGGTTGGTACTAACTTCCTGCGTACGACATTTTCTTCCGCTCCGCAGGCTTTCTTTATGAATAAGGATTGCATGGATGATTGTAAAGCCTGGGAAATAGAGCAGTTGGACGATATCTATCGGTTCAAAGCGATTGAGGGCCATCATCTTTTTCATTATTCTACAGACAGATTATCTGCTAAAACGATGGAAGCACCGGCTGACCGGGAGTTGTACGACTTGCTTTCGAATCTGTTCCGTCGTGCCCTCCTGCTGGCAGAAGATGCAGACGGATATAGCCTCGGACTGGATGGGTATACCTGTTATTTCGCTTCGACGGATACTTGTGGAAAAGTGAGCGTCGCTTTGAAATGGGCACCTGAGGCCGGTTCTTTGTGCCGCGAATTGACCGACCTGGGAGATTCCGTTTACAGCCGGATTGCCAGGAATGAGACTGATTGGACTTTGACGAAGCAGGCAGCTGCCGCCCTTTGGGAGAAGTTGGAAAAAGAACCTGTCGATACAGTCCGTAATCCGGTTTATCGTGGCATCTGGCAGCTGGGATTACAACAGAAGAATCCGGTGGAGTTAAGTGAGGAGCCCCAATTTCCCGGTTTTGCAGATATTGAAAAGTATTTTTATGATAAGATGGAGTATCCTGTAGATATGTTAAAAGCAAATAGGGGAGGTTACGCCGTTTGCCAGTTTACGATAGACACAATGGGGATGGCAAAAGATGCTTTCACGCTGGACAGTAGTGAGCCGGCCTGTGAAAAAGAGGTAAAGCGTCTGATAAATACAATGTCGCATTGGCTTCCGGCCTATGATAAAGCCGGCAAACGGATGGAATGTATGTACGCTGTTTATGTCTCGTTTCGTCCGCAACATCATTATACCCGGCAGAAAATACGCGAAGCATGGGATAAACAGAAAGAACAGCTGTTTATCGATTATGAATCGATGCCGGAGTTTCCCGGCGGTAGTGCTGCCTGTTTAGAGTTTATCAGTAAACATTTACAATATCCTTCTTCGTATATCGGTTCGAATAAGAATGTGAGGGTTACTTGTACATTTACTATAAATACGTATGGGGAGTTGGAGGATATTGAAGTTGTTCGTGGTAGCAATATTCCTGCATTTGATGAAGAGGCTTTGCGGGTACTTCGGCTTATGCCACGTTGGAAACCGGCTGTCGGTTACTATCAGCAACCTCGTTTTATGAAATGTCGATATACTGTTCCTGTTATATTTACAGACCCGGGGAAATAAGAAATTAGTCAAAACGCCTTCCGGTATTCTGACAGTGATTTTCTTTTCGTCTTCACGCTGCTTTTTTTCGTTTTCCTACCTGGGGATTGTGAAGTGCCGATTATTTTGTTTTTCTTTGTTACAGGAAATAAGATGCTATGGATTCGTTTGATACCTATATTGCCCGGAGACTTCCGCTGGTCAGCTTGATTAGTACGGTTTTTATCATATACCCAAATATCGCTTGTATCCCCTGGGAGTTGAAATATATGGAAGGGACTGGCGTTACCGGTCTTCTATCCTTTTTTGTGTATCGCTTCCTTTTCTTCTGGGGATTAATCAGCTTGCTGATACGCTATAATCTGAAGAAGATGCCGGCTACCCTGTTCAAGCAACGGCTGATGCGTAACTTCCTGTTTTCTTTTATCGCTTACCTGCTTTATGCCTCCATATCGTACGGGGTTTCTTCTTTGGGTATTCATACGGATGCTTTGGGCAGTATTCTGATATTCCAGTTCTTCGTGACATGTTTTCTCTGTACGTTTATCGGATATATTTCCATGTTGTATTCCCGGCAGCGGGAGAAGGAGTCGGAGATAGAGCGTTTGCGTTTTGAAAATCTGCAAAGCCGCTGCGATGCACTGGCCAACCAGATTAATCCGCATTTCTTTTTTAATTCGCTGAACGGCATCTCTTCATTGATTCGTAAAAAGGATGACGAAAAGACGCTGATGTATGTCCATCAGTTATCCGATATTTTCCGCTATATCCTTCAGAGTGACCGGAAAGGGCTGGTCTCATTGCGGGAAGAGCTGGAGTTTATGCTGTCTTTCCAGTATGTCATGGAAGTACGTTTTGCGAATAAACTGACCTTTTCAGTCCGGGTGGAAGAAGAACGGAAAGATTTGTTGATGCTGCCTGTTCTGTCTTTGCTGCCTTTGGTGGATAACGTGGTTGTCCATAACAGGATAGACAGCGAACATAAAATGGAAATCTCAATCGTGCTGAACGAACAGGACGAACTGGTCGTATCGAACCCGGTCTATCCGAAGCTGTCCGCTCCCGATACCAACGGAACAGGACTTGCGAACCTGGAGAGCCGTTTTACTTTGTTAATGAATAAACAGATACGGATAGAATCGACAGAAGAAACTTTCCGCGTCTGTCTCCCTTTAAAATGATACTTGTATGAACGTGTTGATTGTAGAAGACGAAACAGCAGCTTACGAAAACCTGGTGGATATATTGATGGAGGTTGCCCCGGATATACAGATTGCCGGGAATACCGAAAGTGTCACCCAGACCGTCCACTGGCTTCAGTCGAACCCGGCTCCGGAGTTGATATTTATGGATATACACCTGTCCGACGGTTCGGCCTTCAATATCTTTGATAAAATAGAACTTGAAACGCCTATCGTTTTCACGACGGCTTACGACCGGTATGCGATAGAAGCCTTTAAAGTGAACAGCATCGACTATCTGCTGAAACCGATTAAGGTCGAAGATATCAGGCATGCTTTGGATAAATACGGCAAACTGAACCGGCAGGATATTCTCCAATACCTGTCACAGTTAACCCGGCTGGTCCCTGCCCCTAAATACAAGGATAAATTGCTGGTCCCTTATAAGGACAAGCTCTTGCCGGTCAACCTGAAGGATGTTTCCTGCTTTTACACATCCGGCAAAAATACCTCCATCTATCTGAAAGACGGAGCCAGTTACCCGTATTCCCGGACATTGGAACAGATAATGCCGTCCCTTAATCCGGCTGATTTTACCCGGGCGAACAAACAGTTCATCATAAACAGGGACAGTATATCCAACATCACTATCTGGTTCGACAGCCGTCTGCTGGTGACGCTCGATGTGGAGGTTCCCGAACGTATCTATGTCAGCAAGAATAAAGCATCCGAGTTTAAAGCGTGGCTGGTAAATGATTGACCGGCATTTCGCGATTATTCCCTTTTTTTTCGTTTTGACGAGACGTCTGTATCTTTTATATTAAAAATCCGGCATATTTGTACCGGATTATTAATCAATAATAGGATACATGATGTTACGAAAAATCAGACTGATAGCGGCTACCTTATGTTTCGTGCTTATCACTCTACTGTTCCTCGACTTTACAGGAACGTTGCACGGATGGTTCGGGTGGCTGGCTAAAATCCAGTTCTTACCCGCCGTGTTGGCATTGAATGTGGGTGTTGTGTTATTTTTAGTCCTTCTGACGCTGGCTTTCGGACGTGTTTACTGCTCGGTGATTTGTCCGTTGGGCGTTTTTCAGGATGTTGTTGCGCGGATTGGCAGGAGAGGGAAGAAGTTGCCTTATTCTTATTCGCCGGCGTTGTCCTGGTTACGTTACGGGGTATTGTTCGTTTTTGTGCTGGCGTTGGTTGCGGGGGTAGGCTCTCTGGTTGCTTTGCTGGCTCCTTACAGTGCGTATGGGCGTATCGCTAATAATTTGTTTCAGCCGCTTTGGATGTGGGGGAATAATTTATTTGCTTATCTGGCGGCACGGGTGGAGAGTTATGCTTTTTATGAGGTGGATGTATGGATGAAGAGTCTGCCGACGTTTTTGGCGGCTTTGGCTACGCTGGTGGTTCTTGTCGTATTGGCCTGGCGTAATGGGCGTACTTATTGCAATACGATTTGTCCGGTTGGTACGGTGTTGGGTTTTATCTCCCGTTATTCTTTGTATCGTGTCACGATAGATACGGATAAATGTAACAGTTGCGGCCTTTGTGCCCGCCAGTGTAAAGCAGCTTGCATCAACAGCAAGGAACATAAAATCGATGGCAGCCGTTGCGTAGCCTGTATGAATTGCCTGGACGCCTGTCGTAAGAATGCGCTAACCTACGCACCGGTATGGAAAACGAAGAAACAGGCAACCGGCACGGAGAAACCTGAACTGGAAGATAAAACGAACCTTTCCCGTCGCCGGGCCTTGTCGGCAACAGCTCTGGTTATGATGGGGAGTGCCCTGAAAGCCCAGGAGAAAAAGGGGGAAGAGGTTATCATGAAAAGAGACGGGGGACTGGCACCTATCAAAGAACGGAAAGAACAGGAAAAACTGACGGCGATTGTCCCTCCCGGAGCCTTGAGCATACGGAATATGAGGCAGCATTGCACGGCCTGCCAGCTTTGTATCTCTGTTTGCCCGAATCATGTCCTGCGTCCTTCCGGCGATTTGATGACATTGATGCAGCCGGAGATGTCTTATGAGCGGGGCTATTGCCGTCCCGAATGTACAAAGTGTTCCGAAGTCTGTCCGGCAGGAGCCATCAAGCCGATAACGAAAGCTGATAAATCATCTGTCCAGATAGGGCATGCCGTATGGGTGAAAGCGAACTGTATCCCGCTGACCGACGGTGTCGAATGCGGTAACTGTTCCCGGCATTGTCCGACGAATGCGATAGAAATGGTTGCATCTGATGCGGATAATCCGAAATCCCTGAAGATACCGGTCATTAATACCGAACGTTGCATCGGCTGCGGTGCCTGCGAACATCTCTGCCCGTCGCGTCCGTTTACGGCTATCTATGTGGAAGGGCATGAAAGACATCGAGTTATTTAATCCGTTTTTAAAGAATAGACCTATGAAGAATCAACATATCAATCGCCGCGATTTTCTGAATATCGTAGGCATCACGGCGGCAACTACTACGGCGGCACTCTATGGCTGTGCCCCGAAAGATCAGAGAGGTTCCGGAAGCAAAGCCTCTTCGCCTGTCCCGACCGATCAGATGACTTACCGCACATTCCCCGGACTGGGGGATAAAGTGTCCCTGCTGGGCTACGGTTGTATGCGCTGGCCGACTATCCCTTCACCCGACGGGAAAGGTGACTTGATTGACCAGGATGCTGTCAACGAACTGGTGGATTATGCCATCGCCCATGGGGTGAACTATTTCGATACGTCACCCGTTTATGTGCAGGGCTGGTCGGAAAAGGCTACGGGAATTGCCCTTAGCCGGCATCCCCGGGACTCGTATTATCTGGCTACCAAATTGTCGAATTTCTCGAACTATACGCGTGAAAACTCGATGGCGATGTACCGCCGTTCATTCAGTGAGTTGCAAACCGATTATCTGGATTATTATTTGCTCCACTCCATCGGTGGCGGCCAGGGAATGAAGACATTCAACGACCGCTATGTCGATAACGGAATGTTGGATTTCCTTATGAAAGAGCGGGAAGCGGGGCGTATCCGCCATCTGGGTTGGTCGTTTCACGGAACGTCGGACGTTTTCGATGAGGTGCTGGCTATGCACGATACCGTTCATTGGGATTTTGTGCAGATACAGTTGAACTATGTCGACTGGCGGCATGCGACAGGAAGGAATGTGAATGCCGAATATCTTTATCAGGAGTTGGAAAAGCGGAATATCCCTGCGATTATCATGGAACCGTTACTGGGTGGCCGCCTGTCGAATGTGCCCCAGCATATCGTTACCCGGTTGAAACAGCGTCGTCCCGAAGATAGTGTTGCTTCCTGGGCTTTCCGTTTTGCCGGTTCACCCGAACTGGTGCTGACGGCTTTGAGCGGCATGACGTATATGGAGCATTTGCAGGATAATATCCGCACGTATTCCCCGCTTATTCCGCTGACGGACGAGGACAAGGATTTTCTGGAAGAGACTGCGCAACTGATGATTAAATATCCGACAATTCCCTGCAACGACTGCAAATATTGTATGCCGTGCCCGTATGCGATAGATATTCCGGCCGTGCTTCTTCATTATAACAAATGTGTGAATGAAGGAAATGTTCCGAAAAGCCGGACGGATGAAAACTACCGCGAAGCCCGTCGTGCCTTCCTGGTCGGCTACGACCGCAGCGTCCCGAAACTGCGCCAGGCAGACCATTGTGTCGGTTGCGACCAGTGTAACGAGCATTGCCCGCAAGCCATCGATATACCAAAAGAGTTACGCCGCATCGACCAGTTTGTGGAACAGTTGAAACAGGAGACGTTGTAAGTGGTGAGTGTTACTTTTCTCTTGAAAGAAAAGTAACCAAAAGTTCAAGGCTACACCGGAGCAGTGAAGCCGGTGCAGCCTTGATCTTTTGTCTGCTTTTCCATCAAGGGAAAAGTAGGTTCATTATTCTATATTCTTACGAATCTTAGTCAGATACCCCTTCATCGCTTCGGAGTCTTTGTCTTTGATGATATCTTGCAGGATATTCAATTCCTCCTGTATCCGGGAAATCTGTTTCGGAGTGCGCGGATTGAAGAGAATTTCTGTCAATAGATAATCATCTTCAGACAGCAAGCCGCGTGCAATTTTCATATGACGTTTGAAGGTCGTACCCGGAGCATCCTGATGCTTCATGATGGCTGCAAAAACCATTGTTGAGGCGAACGGAATACCTAAAGAGTAGGCAACCACCTTGTCATGTTCTTCAAATGTATATTCGCGGATATTCAGGCGCAGGCTTGAATAGATATCCTTGAAGAAAATCTTACCCAGGTGGTCACCTTCGGAAATGATAATCGTGTTTTCTTTTTCCAGATTTCCCAGGTTGGCGAAAGTAGGACCGAACATCGGGTGGGTGGAGACATACGGGAAACCGCAGGTTTCGTAAAACTCTTTCAGGTGGGTTTTTACGGAAGCTATGTCTGAGATAATGCAATAGGGTTGCAGATAAGGCAGAACCGCTTTGAATGCTTCGATCGTGTAGTTCAGTGTTACACAGTTGATAACCAATTCGGGAGCAAACTCTGCTACCTCTTCGGGCTTTTGCAGGCGAAGGGCGTTGTAGATGAAACGCATCCGTTTCGGATCGTTTTCCAATACAGCCACTTCATGGTCGAAACTCAGCAGGTCGGTGAAGAAAGAACCCATCTTTCCGGCACCTAATATTAATATTTTCATTGTCTTATTTTGTTGATAAATTATTTCCGGCGGGTTGTTTTTGTTTTTCCGCTTTCACAACGACTTTGTGACGCCCGTCACAACGACCTTGTGATGCTCGTCACAAAACCCTTGTGATGCCCGTCACAAGGTCGTTGTGCAAAATCTGTGTGCAGTTTTGTTACTCATTCATGATAATCATCTGCTGGCGAACAGACTCTTCGTGGATCTCTTTCAGGATTTCTTTTACAAAGTCCGTGTTCAGGTCCATCGTCTGTCCCATATCCGAACGTTTTTCCAGGATTTCGCTGTAACGCGGTGACTGGAGGATGGGCATGTTATGTTCCTTTTTATACACACCGATTTCGCGGGAGATACGCATACGTTTAGCCAGCAGTTCGAGCAGTTGCTCGTCGATACCGTCGATCTGGCGGCGTAGTTCTGCCAGGTTTTCTGTTGTCTGTGTCTCGTTACGGATAACCAGCAGGTTGACAACATAATCCAGTACATCCGGAGTGATCTGCTGGGAAGCGTCGCTCCATGCACAATCCGGACAAGGATGCGATTCGATCATCAGGCCGTCGAAGCTCAGGTCCATTGCCTGCTGAGACAGCGGAGCGATCAGTTCGCGCTTACCACCGATATGGCTGGGATCACAGAAGATCGGCAGGTTCGGCATACGACGGCGAAGTTCGATAGGTATATGCCACAACGGCAGGTTACGGTACATTTTCTTATCGTATGAACTGAATCCGCGGTGGATAGCACCCAGTCTGCGGATACCTGCACCATACAGACGTTCGAAAGCACCAATCCATAATTCCAGGTCCGGGTTGACCGGATTCTTGATCAGAACAGGTATATCTACACCTTTCAAAGCATCTGCGATTTCCTGTACGGCGAACGGGTTAACGGTGGTACGTGCACCGATCCACAGGATATCTATTCCGGCTTTCAACGCTTCGAATACATGGTCTTTTGTGGCTACTTCGGTAGCTACATACATACCTGTTTCTTTCTTTACACGTTTCAACCACTGCAAGCCTTCGGCTCCGATACCTTCGAATCCTCCCGGTTTAGTACGGGGTTTCCAGATTCCGGCACGGAATATTTTAACGCCTTTTGATGCCAGCTGATGGGCTGCGTCCATTACTTGTTCTTCTGTTTCGGCACTGCACGGGCCCGAGATGATGATAGGACGCTGTGGGTCTACACCGGGTAATAAGATTGATTCTAATTCCATTTTCATGATCGTATAATTTTCAATTTTTAATTTTCAATTCTTTAATTCTCATAAGTGCTTCCTGTAATGCTTCGTTCTTGCAGCAAAGTGAGATACGGACGTAACGTTCGCCACAGCTTCCGAAGATAAATCCGGGGGTAATGAAAACGTTGGCTTCATACAATACCTTGTTTGCCAGGGCTTCGCTGCCTTCTGCTTCTGCCGGGATCTTTCCCCAGAGGAACATGCCGACCTGATTTTCGTCGTAGGTACAACCGATGGCGTGCATGATTTGTCCGGCCAGGTCGCGGCGGCTACGATAGGTACGGTTCATATTGTCATACCATTCTTTCGGCGCTTTCAATGCTTCCACAGCTGCATGCTGCATCGGTTTGAACTGACCGGAGTCGATGTTGCTTTTCACTTTCAATATCCATTGAACGAACTGGGCGTTCGAGGCCAGCATCGCCATACGCCATCCCGGCATATTGTGAGCCTTGCTCATCGAATTCATTTCGATACAGATATCTTTAGCTCCCGGAACACTCAGGATACTTAACGGCTGGTCGTTCAGGATGAAACTGTAAGGATTGTCGTTACAGATAATGATACCGTGTTTACGTCCGAAAGCAACCAGCTTTTCAAAAAGTTCCCTGCTGGCGTTTGCTCCGGTAGGCATGTTCGGATAGTTGACCCACATCAGCTTTACGCCGGAAAGGTCCATCTGTTCCAATGCCTCGAAATCCGGCTGCCATCCTAATTCTTCTTTCAGTTCATAAGGAATTAGATTTGCCTGTACCAGCTTGCTGACAGAACTATAAGTCGGATAACCGGGATTGGGAACCAATACGCCGTCGCCCGGATTCAGGAATGCCAGTGAGATATGCAGGATACCTTCTTTGGAACCGATCAACGGTTGTATCTCTGTTTTCGGGTCCAGTTCAACTCCATACCATGTCTGATACCAGTCGGCGAAACCTTTACGCAATTCGGGGATACCTACATACGGTTGGTAACCATGCTCATTCGCATTATGTGCATGTTCGCACAATGTCTCGATGGTCTGTTCCGAAGGAGGCAGATCAGGGCTACCTACGCCCAGGCTGATCACATTCTTGCCTGCGGCATTCATTTCGGCTACTTCTTTCAGTTTCTTTGAGAAGTAGTATTCCTGTACGCTGCCTACACGGTCAGCGGGTGTGATGTTACACACTTTGTTTTCCTTCTGCATATTCGCCTAAAATTTTTAAGTCCTTTGTTAATGGAGTGATGGCATCCAATGCCTGTCTGTATCTTGTATAATCAGTAAATGTCAGGTCTATATAGAACAAATACTCCCATTCGCGGCCGATGATCGGTAACGATTGTATTTTAGAAAGATTCATGTCGTAAAAAGAAAGAATGGAGAGGACTTTGGAAAGACTGCCGGAGGTGTGGGGAAGAGCGAAAACTAACGAAGATTTGTTGATGTCTGATTTTTCAAGAAGATCTTCAGCCGTCCAGCGGTCTGCTATGGCAAGGAAGCGGGTGAAGTTTCGTTTGTTGGTCTCTATCCCTTCGGCCAGTATTTCCATCTTGTAGATTTGGGCGGCCAGTTTCCCGCAAATAGCAGCGTGTCCTTCCAGGTTATTCTCGGCAATCCATCGGGCACTCATCGCCGTATCTTCTTTCTCAACCACCTTGGCATTCGGCAAGGTATCGAGGAAGTCGGTACACTGCATAAGCGCAATAGGGTGGGAGTTGACTTCCGTGACATCGTGTATCGATGTTCCCGGCAGTGCAACAAGCGAGTGCGAGATGCGCAGTTTGTATTCACCGATCACTCTCAGTCCGCTTTCGCGAATCAGTTCATGATTTTGCAGCAAGCTCCCTGCAATAGTATTCTCGATGGCCATCAGTCCCAACAAAGACGGGTCTTTCTTAATGGCTGAAATAACATCTCTGAATGTATTGCATCCAACAATTTCAATATCTTCACCTTCATAGAAGCTACGGGCTGCGATGTCGTGATACGAACCGGCTATTCCCTGAATTGCTACTTTCTTTTTCATCTTTCTAATTTATTGTCACAAAAAAAGTCCCACCGAAACCGGCAGGACTTTATATTGTTTATTGATACATATTTTCTATCATCAACGCTTTACATACAAATTCCTGCCTTCACTCTGCTAAAGTAAAAGTAATAAAAGAAATATGTAAAGCTAAATCGATTCATTTGTCTCGTTTGTTTTTAAATACGCAGCAAAAGTAACGCTTTTTTGGAAACTACAAGCAAAAAGTAATAATTTTTTTTGTTAAGCGATAAAAATAATGTTCAGACGACTTTTAATCCGGCTTGCAGCGTCAACATCTCTTTGGGTACAGACTTCTTGATGCTCTCGATCAACATACCGGCAATGGTATGACGGATAAAGTCTTTCCGTGTGATCCAGACGATTTCGCGTGCCGGTTTAGGAATGGCAAAGGGGCGTACCAGTTTTTTCTGATCTTCGCTGAGTTGCAGGGTTGCCAGTTCCGGAATGAAAGTGACGCCATTGCCGCTTTCTACCATGCGCATAAATGTTTCCAGGCTTCCCAGACGGTAAGCGGCCTGACGCAGTTTTACCTTTTCCATCTGGCAGAAACGCATTAACTGGTCGCGGAAACAGTGACCTTCATCCAGCAACCAGAGATGTTCGTCGCTGATATCTGCCGTACGGATCATATCTTTTTTGAATACCGGATCATTTTTAGCCACATATCCGAAGAACTGCTCATAATATAATGTATCGCCTTGTATCTGGTTTTCTGTGGGTTGGTTGGCGATGATGGCTGCATCTATCTCGCCATTCAGGATTGCAGCCATAGTGGGAGCCGTTTTCATTTCAAGGATGCGAATATCCAGCTCCGGATGTTTTTCAGACAACTGCTGGAAAAAACGGGGTAGCAGGTAAGGAGCGATCGTCGGAAGTACTGCCAACCTGAAAGTACCTTTTAGTGACTGTTCTTCTTCATTGACAATATCTTTGATAAGGGAAGCCTGATAAAGAACGGTACGAGCCTGGTCGATCACCTTACGTCCGGCGGGGGTAGGGCAGACCGGCTGCATATTCCGGTCGAATAATTTAATGCCAAGTTCGTCTTCCAGTTTTTGTATCATCATACTGAGCGTAGGTTGTGTTACTCTGCAATGTTCTGCTGCTTTTGCGAAGTGGCGGTATGTATCTACTGCCAGGATGTACTCGAGTTGTTGTATATTCATAATGCTTTCAGTTTTTATCTATGGGCTTTCGTGAACATTGTTCGGTTTGTTATAGATAAATGCAAAGGTAGAAAATATATGGTAGCTTTTCTAATCTTCTTTTGTATAATAATGAGATAAACGAAAAGGCCGGAAATCATCTTCCGGCCTTCATCGCTTTTAATAGATTAAAGATCAATCGGTGATCTTTTAATTCAATTTAAACCTAACCCCTAATTTTACCCCGAAAGACATAACCTTCACTTTATCTGTTACGTTTGAATTCAT
>NZ_QTMM01000026.1:0-60751 GCF_003635445.1 Parabacteroides sp. AF17-3
TTCTAAAAAATCAGAGATATGAAAAAGATTGAAAATTCATTCGCAGTAACAGGTTTTATCGGTAAGGATGCAGAAATCCGTAGTTTTGAAACAGCAAGCGTAGCACGCTTTTCTATCGCGGTCAGCCGTGCAGACAAGACAGGTGAAGAAACCTCTTATGTTTCCGCTTTCATGGGGATTGAAGCCTGGAGAAAGAATGAAGCACTGGATTCCTTCGATGTATTGAAAAAAGGTGAGCTGATAACCGTTGAAGGCTACTTTAAGCCGGAAGAATGGACGGATTCTAAAAGTGGGGAGAAGCGTAACCGCATTGTGATGGTAGCCACCAAGTTTTATCCGGCTCCGGAAAAAGAAGAAGAAAAACCGGATCAGCCTAAACAGAAGGCTGTCTCTAAAAAGAAAAAAGCAAGCAAATGATTGAAGCGGCCTAGTGCCGCTTTTTTTTGCTACATATCCGAGAGTGTTTTTGCGTTCACGCAGTATTCTTCCCCACCCTCCCCTTCATCGGAATGACTGTTCTCATTCCCGGTTTGCCCGTAGTCATCCGCTATGCGGCTGATTATGGGCAAACCAGAAAAGAGAAGTTCCAAACGTGGGCGGGATTGCAATGGTCATCATCCGGAGCTTCGGCATTGCCGAAACAACCTCCTTCTTCCGTATTGCAGTTCCTTCCTTTTACCGTTTGTCCCGGCAGTCCGTTGCTAACCCGTTCCCCCCCTGTCACTTGTGGCAGGGAGATAGGAATACGGTTTTGCAAGCAAAACCGTATGGTTTGTTTTACTTTCCGTACTGCCCTTTTCCTTGTTTTCTGCCTCCCCTAATGTGCTTTTTTCATAGCTCCATCTGAGATCCTTTGTTTTTGAACGGCAAATTTATTTCGGTGGATGGATACGAAAGAGTTCCGGTCTTCGCCCCTTTGTCCCGAAAAAAATAACGCCGGACGGCTTCGCTGTCCCCAACATTTTTTGTCGTCCAAAACTTTTCTTAATCCCTCCTTCCTTATTGTTGTGTGCCGTAAAAAAAAGGCTCATAAACTCAGATGGGGCATGAAAGCTCAAAAAAAAAGTCGGCAGAAAGAAAAGGCCATCCCGGAAAGGGGTTTTAAAAAAAGGTCTTTAAATCTAGCTGAAGCATAAAATTAGAAGTTTAACAAACTAAGTAGCAGAAGTATATGCAAATCATTCAATTTGTTTTTTCGGTCATCATCGCTCTTTGTGCAGTGGCTATGTTTGTCGGAGCGGTAATAACGCCAAGTCCGATAAAGGTTGTGTCGGTTACGTTGTTGGCTCTTATTTGCCTATTCTCCTTGTTTCTCGTGAAATTGGCTTATTGTGAAATGAAATCTAAAAATGATATACTATGAAAGTGTCAGAACAATTTAAAAGTACCATCAAGGCATACCTTGATAATATGGCAGCGGTGGATAGTCTGTTTGCTCCAGTCTATCAAAAACCTACAAAGAATATAGATAATTGCATTACCTATATTTTAAACCAAGTGAAGAAAAGCGGTTGCTGTGGTTTTAGTGATGATGAAATTTTTGGTATGGCGTTGCACTATTATCAGGAAGATAATATTGAGGTGGGTAGCCCATTGAAATGTAATGTAGTCGTAAATCATCATGTTGAATTGTCAGAGGAAGAAAAGAAAGCGGCTCGTGAGGCTGCTATCAAAAAATTGCAGGAGGAAGAATTGGCAAAGTTGAAGAAGCGTCAACAAGCTAAACGTGAGAACAACACCGAAGTACAAACCCAGTTAACTCTTTTTTGATATGAAACCCAAGACAAAATTACAAATGGAAATCGTGAATGGGAGCAGGAAGTTAGCTCCCGTTTCAGAGGCTCAAAAGCGTTATGCCTATAAACATTGCTTTGTGCATTATTTCAAGCGTGATGCAAAGGGGAATTGCTTTTGTTTGGATTGTGGGCATACATGGCGGGATAAGGAAGATAAGAAAAACTGTAAATGTCCTCATTGCGGTATGAACCTGAAATTGGAGAATAGCAGGAAAAGGACGGCTGTATATAAAGAATATTTTTGTGTGATTACTACATACAAGCAATATCAAGTTATCCGTTTTTTTATGGTGGACTGCCGGCTGAAAAAAGGGTCTCCGGCTAATTACTTTATAATTGAGGCGGTACAGTGTTGGATGAATAAAGAGGGCAAGACAGAAACGCTGTCTTTGCTGCGGGGCATGTCTATATTTTATTACGATGCATGGATATATGGAAGTTCTTTGGAATTGCGTAAGCGGAATGTGCATCATGACCGTATTTATGATATTTGCCCGGCAGTTATCTATCCGAGAATGAAAGTGATACCCGAACTTACGAGGAATGGATTTAAGGGTGCCTTTTATGATATTTGTCCGAGTTCCTTCTTTATGACATTATTAACTGATAATCGGATGGAGATATTATATAAGGCAGGGCAAATGAATTTGTTCTTGAGATTTTTAGAGAGAAAATACGGTATAGATAAGTATTGGACGTATGTAAAAATCTGTTTAAGACATGACTATGTGATACATGATGCGGACTTGTGGCTGGACTATGTGGATATGCTGATAGAAAATAAATTGGATGCGAGAAATCCTCATTATTTGTGTCCGTTGAATGTAGAAGAAGCGCATGATTGGGTGATGGGGAAATGTAAGAAAAAATATTCTGAAAAGGATGAAAAAGACTATATTGCTGCCAAATCACGTTTCTTTAATCTTTCGTTTGCGGATGGAAATATTATGGTTCGGGTATTGGAAAGCCTTTCGGACTTTTACAAAGAGGGAAAGTTGCTGCATCATTGTGTATTCAGCAACGCCTATTATAAGAGAGAAGATTCGTTGATAATGTCGGCAACGGTGGATGGAAGGCGCATGGAAACGGTGGAGTTTTCACTTAGCAGGATGGAGGTGTGCCAGTGTCGTGGAAAGTCTAACCAATTATCAGCCTATCATGACCGGATTCTGAATTTGGTACGGGATAATATACCGTTGATAAGGGAAAGGATGGTAGTGTAATGAATAGCCCACACATCTAAATGTGTGGGAGTTCTTTTTTGGAAGACGCCCAAAAAAGAACCCCAAAAAACGTTGTCGCTACACATCGTTACGCTCGGATTATTTGCTTGTCGGCTTTAGTTTGCCGATACATTTTTCCATGTCGGGGGACAATAGGAAAGAAGCCGTCTTTTTCTGCTGCACCCCTGAGTGTGGCTGGACGATGGCATACCTGCATTTTAATATCTTGCCGATAACTTCCGTACTGTCACGGTGCAGGTACATGGCTTTCATGGCATCCGTTGCTTTCAGGCTTTTTTCGGCTTCCATATAGGCGGAAAAGGACGGTTTGAATAAGGCACGGGGACTTTCCGCTTTCTGTATGACAGCGGATAATTGTGCGCTTTTGTTGTTCAGGTAGCACAGGCTGTCCGATACGGTGACGTCTTCTGTTTCCAACACTTCCAGTAGTTCGAACTTTAAATCCGTCCAGGTGCCGTGAGAATCTGTCTGAACCCATTCCGCAATGGCCTTCTCATAGCCGGGTTTGCTGCATGAGGAAAAGGCAATGAGCAGCATACAAAAAAATAAATGCTTGATATTCATATTGATCTGATTTTATAGGTTGTCGTATTATGTGATGGAGCAAATCTATGAGGTTACTGGCCGTCCTCCGTGGAGGAACAGATGCCACACGAGATTTTCAGATCATCGTTCCAATCCTTGTTTTCCGAAAGTTCGACGTTCTTCAGTTTCCGTACCTTGTTGCGGAGTTCATCGTTACTCAGGCTCTCGACATCAGTCGTATCGCCATGAAAGTAACGATGCAGCCATAGAGTGTACTTGTGCCCTTGTTTGTCGTTGTCAAAGATGCTCCGGAGCTCCTTTACCTGGTTCTTGTCAAGAATCAGGCGTAATAGCCTCATTTGTCCTTCCGTGAATGTCCCTTCCGTAGATACATATACAAGATTGAGGTCGTTTCCGGAATGGCGTAATTGATAGTGGGAGATACAGTCTATAAATGACTCCCCAATGTAGAGAATGTCTATCGGGCGGCTTTTGTCATGGTTGCTGGTCGCCAGACAGTCGAACTTGCCACCGATAATCCCTTTGAATGTTTCATTTCGTTGAGAAATGGCTTGCACACCGTTTTCATTGTACATCTTGATGCACACGTTGCGGTAAACACTCCCTTTGTTCTTTACCTCACGGATAAAGAAAGTGTCTTTGAAGAACCGGCTTTCAATGCTTTCTTTCAGGATACCTCTTTTCTGGAGATAATTGCCCTTGTAGGGTTGTAGCTGGCTCAAGTAGAATTGAAGTTCGTCCGCTCTCATGCTTGTGTTACCTACTTCATACCGGCTTTTTTCGGGTGTCGTGATGCGGTTGGTGTTGATGTAGTTCTGAAGGATCTCCCCCACCTCGCGCAAGGACGGCATTTTTCCGGTTGTTTCAAATAGATGTTCCTGCATCAGATCCATGATACTGCGGCCACGCACGCTGTCACTATGCACGTCCCAATAGGTGTATTGGTTCTGCGAGTTCCGCTTGATGACGATGGTATGCGTTCCGTTGCTCATTTTGGGACAGGAGTTGGAAGAGCCTTCCACGATTTTCCATCCTAGTTCCAGCAGGAAATCGGGCAGAGAAATGGTTGTTTTTATCTGATTGAAATCGACTTTCATAACGTTGACTGGATTAGTTGAATCTCATTTTATCTGAGCTTAGATTATAAATGAGAAAGATTATCTTTCATAAAGATAAGAAATATCATCTAAATATGGAAGAGAAAGTATATGTTTTTTGATTCGTCTGCATTTTTATTTCAAGGTACTGTAAACCAAATCAACAGTAGTGTCTATACCGGGAACGGCCTCCAACTGTTTGCTCTGGTTGAATACGCTTTCCCCGTCTTTTTTTATCTGCATGGTGATGATAGCACTCTCTTTTGAATAGAGAATGCCTTGCACGGTAATTTGGCTGACAGGCTTTTCCGTGCTGTATTCCGCTTTATCGGTGAAACTCTCATCTACGGAAGCTGCGGAGGTACCGGTGCGTTCGTTCCTGAATCTCACGCCGTCAAGATTATATATATGCACACTGCCTTTGGGTGAGGAACCGGTTACGGCTACGGTGATGTGATACATGCCGGCTTTGTCTGTTTCCGATTGGATTTCCTCTTTGTTGCATGAAGCGGCCAATAAGCAGGCTGCCGCTAATAATGAATGAATTTTTCTCATGGTAGGATTCTTTTGTTGAATGTTATCGGATGATTTTTTGTTCTGTCTTGTGTGTCCCGGTTGGCGGAACTGCTGACTTTTCTTTTAATTTGTCCTCTATCTTTTTGAGGATGGCGTTGACATCTTCAATGATTTTGATGTAGTTCTGCTGGATAATCTCTTCCAGGATTTCCAGTTCCATCTCTTCTTTGCCGTTGCCCAGTTTGACCGGTAAGGAGAAACGGGGTATCTCCTTCTCTTCAAAACGGCACATATCCATCTGCACGCTGAAGAATGGCGGCTTGCCTCCGGCAATCTTGCCAATGAAGTGTCCGGCTGCTTGTCCGGCAATGTCCCTTGCCTTTAAGACTTTTTCTTTTTGCAGGCTCTCCGTGACACTGTTATTGCCACCGGCTTGGTGTGAATAAGATTCTTGCGCTTCTTTCTTCTCCCCAAGCAAGTTCTCGATGTCTTTGGCGGTCTTCTCATTTCCGGTCATACCGTAAGCCTGCGTTCCGCAGGAGGCTTTCAGGATGTTGGCACTTTTCTCTCCATAGTCCCTGACCGCTTGGTTGAAGTCCTGAACGGCGAGAATGGTAGCGACATTGTGCTTCCGGGCGGTTCCGATGAAAGTGTCAATGCCTTGCAACAGGATGGTCGGAAATTCATCTACCATGAATATGCTGGTCGCTTTGCCGGGATTGTTCATCTGTGACATCAAGACGCTGCCGATGCAGGAAATAGCAGGGGAAACGGCTTCCTTGATGGTGGGCGCATTGCCTACGCATAACAGCGTTGGGTGTTCCTTGTTGGTTATATCCAAAGAGAACTCTTCTTCGGGAAGTGGCGACAACACCCAGAAGATGTATTTGTTGTTCAGGAGTACCAACGGAGTCTGTGCGGATGATACGGCTCCGGCTGTCTGCTGTTGTGCACCCAGTTTCCAGGCGGTCAGCATGGAGGACATGTTCAATGCGATTTCAGGATCTTCCGACAGCCAGTGGAATACTAGGTTGCTGTCAGAAAGGGCAAGGGCTATCACATGGGGCAGCGTACAGATACCAAGCTTCCTTTCCTTGAAACATTTATAGGCGATTGAATAGACGTAGTTGATGGCATTGTTGGCCCAAAAGTCGGTCTTTTCCTTCCAGCTTGCTTCCAGATTCTTCATCAGTGTCATGATGATATTGCGGATGAATAGCGATTCGTTTCCCTTTGACATGTATTGCGGAGAAAGTACGTTCACCCTGACCGTGCGTGACATATCCACAAAGTTGATATAGGCGAAACGGGGTGTTTCCATCCCCTTGTTCCGGAAATGTTCGATGCTTCCGTATGCGATACGTGAGAGGATGGGTGACTTGTCCTTGGTGGGATCACCCTCCCAATCGTACACGAATCCGGCATAGTTGCGCTCGGCGCACTGGTAGATGATTCCCTTGATCCAGCTCTCTGATTTACCGCTTCCCGGACCGCCGTCGATATAGACATTCTGCTGCGGCTTATGGATGACCAGCGGCCCGGAGGCGGTTTCAAAGCGGAAGTAGAAAGCCGATTCTTCCCGGCTTAACCCGAAAATGCTATCATCGGATTGGGCATGACGCCGGATGAAATAAGGCAGAGTCTTGATGACAAGCAGCGTGTACGCTACGAATAGAATGGGAAATACAAATAGGTTATACCACGCTGATAACCGGCTGAATCCGACAACCAGCATGGATGCCGTAACCAGTGTCATACTGGTGTAAACCCATTTCTTGTTTTCGTCTTTCACTTTGCCAACCGGAAAGAGAAAAGCGAGGCCTCCGATCAGGATAACGTAGAGAAACCGGAATAGGATATCCTTCTCCATCAGCCTTTCCCACATGGCCGGATTACGTAGTGGAGCGTATAATCCCGTAACGATAGCCCACTGAAACAGTACGGCTGTCCCGATGAGCGTGGATAGCAGGATCAGGATGAATGACAGGTCTTTCTTCTCTCTTTCCATGGCCGTTGCTGTTATTGGGGTTGTCCGGATGCCGTTCCGTCACCGCTCTCTTTTTTCTCTGCCTTTCCCAGTAACTCAATGCGTGAGACGGTCAGGCTGACGGATGGGATGTGGCTACCGTCATCCTTCTGGAATACATCGGCATACACATCGCCGCAGACATATACCTGTGTCCCTTTTTTCAGATACTCAAAGACTTTACTCTCGTAATTCACGAAACAGCATACCCATAGGGTCTGTTCCTCGTTGTTCACGTTCTTGTACTTGGTGGATACATGGAAGTTGAATCCTTTTCCGTTCTTGTTCTGCCGGGCATCCGCACCGACATAACCGATAATTTGTCCTGTAAACATAATGATGGTTTTTAAAAGTTTATAATCCGAGCTGTGGCTCATTCATATTTTTCATGGCTGGCTCCGCTTCCATGGAAGGCAGCGAAATGCCGAAAGTGCTGTGTAGCGTTTCAAGGTTGTCGGCTGTAGGATGGTTTGCCGCAACACTTTCCAATAACCGTGATGAAGGGGTAAAACCTTCGTTTTTCATCTGCTCCAATACCGGACGGTTGTCTTGCAGGACGGCCTGCGTGAACCGTTCCTCCGGTGTGAGGTACTGTTCCATCCGTGCGGTATGTTCCTGAATCATATTGCTGGCTTTTCCTACATCGGCAAGGATGTTGTAGATGAATTTGGGATCTTCTTTCAAGGCTCCCAGCCAGTTTTTTAGATACATGGCATTTTCTTCCCGGATATGGGTGGATATTCCCAGGCTTTGCCCGACGGTAGCGGAGGTGAGTTCGGCAACCAGTTCCTCTTTGGCATATTGCTTGTCTCCGAAAATCACGCCTTTTTCCCGGTTCAGATGCTCAGGTTCTCCAGTCGAGTGCGCCATCTCATGCAGTAGTGTGGAGTAGAAATTCTCTCCGTCCTTAAACTGCCCCTTCAGGGGTACGACGATATGGTTATCTTCTCCCCTTGCATGGTAAGCACTATTTCCTTCCTTGGAATAAATGGGGCAGATCCATTGCTGTTCCCGTACCATCGCATCAATCAGAGGCACGGTGAGCATCCCTTGCTCGTCCTTGATGGCCGGTATCTTGAATTGCTCCTTCAATGCTTCCCATTTCTCCGGTTTCGTTTCCTGAAGATTGGTCTGCTGTACGTTGAACACATTGTATGTCTTCAGAAACGGCGTGACCTTATATTCCTGCTGCTCGTTTTTATCCAGGTTCTTATATACGTCGAAAGGTATTTTCTTTCCGTTCTTGTCTCTTACTGAGAAATTCCAGTAAATGACTGGGAATGACTTTTCTCCTTTCAGTATGTTAAGGCCGTTGTCTTTGGCTTGCATGAAGGTCATATAGACCGGCAGGCTGTACTGCTCTTTTTCCGAAAGTAGAAACAACATGAAGGAATTTACTCCGTTGTAGGTTCTTCCCTCGATATTTTGCGGAAGTCCCCCACCCTTTATCCCGAACCAAGGCTTTTGCCAGTTGTCTTCCACCTGCTTTATCTTTTCGATCATCAGTTCGGCGAAACGCTGTAATGCTTTATCACTTGCTGTATCCATGATTTATTGGTATAGATTTCTGTTCTCGTAATCAAGCAGCCATTCTCTGGCCGTTTGGTTGTTTGTCTCTTGCTGCTTGGCAGCCATCTCTTCTTGATAGGCTTGTGCAAGCTCTTCCTGTGCAAGTAGAAACTCTAAGTCACTGATTTCTCCTGCAATGTTTTTCTGTACTAATTCATCGTAATCCATAATTCCTGATTTTTTAGGTTATAAGTCATTGAAAGCCCGGTTGATGGTGCTGGCTATCGGACGGGCCATTTCCTTGCTGTTGTCGGGTTTGGGTGTGCTGGCCAGTTTGACATCTCCCAGTGTCTTTGTGCTGCCTTCCATCCCGAAAATCTTTTGTACGGCTATCAGTGTGTTGGCTTGCACACCCGTTTCACGCATCCGGGTAAGGTCTTCTTGAGTGAGCCGGTACCCTTCTTTCTGTATCTCTTGGATGACATGAAAGTTGTCGGTCTGTGCGGCATCCAACAGACGTGCGGCCTGCCTTTCATGTTCGCCCTGTTCTTCCGGCTTGGTGCCGAACAGCTGGATGACTTCATGGGTTTGCCTTTCATCCAGACCGTGTTCCTTACCGATTCCTTTGATAAACTCTTCACTGGGTTTATATCCTTCCTCTTTGAGCTTCCCGATTTTTTCAAAGTCATGTTTGCCCACCGCTTCCTTAAACTCGGCTTCCATATTGCGCCCCTCTTCGTGTTTTTGCTCTTTTGCAGCTTCTATGTTGGCCGCATGGGCTTCCAGTTTGGGGGTCATGGCCTTGATCAGCTCTTGTGCCTTGCCGGGAGTGATACTCTGTATGTTCTGTATCATGACTCCTTTCCTGTCATCCGTCAGTTGGATGTCGGCAATGAAGTAGCCTTCCGGACTGTGCAGCAGCTTGTTCTCCAGTGCATGGCCGTTGGCGAGCAGGTATTTGTCGGCTTTGGTTAACTTGTAGCCGCCATATTCGCTGGTCTGCCCGATGATGTCGGGAATCTTGATTTCCTGGTTGGTGCGCAGGATGACGGAGTTCAGATCCCGGTCAACTTGCAGCAGGATGTCCTTCTTATTTACGGTGATGGGTACGATGTCACCGGCAAGCAGCTGTTCTTTCTCTTTCTTGCCCAACTTCTTTCCCAGCACCTTGTCCGGGATAACCAACGCCTCTTTGCGGTAGAATACGGAGATTCCGTCATCGTTGAAACGGAGCTTCCCCGGTTTGCCGTGTATCTCCATCAAATCAGACATGACACCCTTTTCCAGCTTGGTGCCTTTCCCGTCGAGGATGTTCCCTTGCTTGTAGGCGTATTCATAGAGCGACTGTCCGGTGTAGCATACCTTCAGGCGATGGTCGATGACGGTAAAGCCGTCCTTGTCATGTCCCTTCAGGTTCTCCCACCGCTTGATGCTGATGCCATCCTTCTCCAGCTCGGCGACATATTTAGGATCATTGGCACGTTCCTTGTCAAAAAGGGCGGATACACGTTCTTTTGATTGGTCACGAAGGCTTTCATCGTACTTTGCTCCGGCTTTTTCCCTGATTTCGCTTACGCTCATGCTCAGCTCTTCCCCGTCTTTGCGGAACCGGAAATATCCGTCCCGGTATTCGGTCTGATAGCCCAGTGATTCGGCGATGCCGCCGAACTGTCCCACGTTGTCGAACATATAGGTGTCTAATGCTTCTCTCAGTTTCATGGCTGTGGCTTGTATAAGGGTTCTGCGGAAAGGATGTATTCGTTCAACACGGCCAGCTTGATGTGCCGCCCGCCGTTTCGCTCGTAAATCTCGATCTCGAATACCTTATCATCGGGTATCGTGAATTTGTCGAAACCAAGTATCAGCCGGTTCCGGCTCTTGCCCTTGATTTTCGTATCAAAATCTTTCTGATAGATAGGTTCGATGGTCGTTTCTTGCTGGATGGCGTTCTTGCTCTTCTTTTGGTCACGCTGGAAACATTTGACAAACTCGATGTCGTAGTCGATGTATGATTTGTTTTTCAGGTCAAAGATGAAAAACATGAAGTCCTCATGCACATACAGATTGGCCATTGACAACTCAAACTTGTTCTCGATGACCCCCAGGCTGTAGATGTTGCGCTTCTTGGTGCGCAGCTCTTGGATGCATCTTTCCATTTCCTCGCTGTTCACATCCACATGGGCGGTATATTTGCGCTGGTCATCAAAATTGTAGGTGAATACGGAGGTATTGCCCCGTTTGATGGTGATGTGGTAAGTGTTCATGGCCTTATCCACCACAAACAGGTTGGAATATGCCACGGCATCTTTGGCGGTTGATACTTTCAACTGGTTGTTGTAGGCGGCCAGAGTGAAGGACACCTCGTTGCCGGGCGTTCCGTAAGCGATGTCCTCCGGAAAGAAGAACTCGGCCAGATGGAGGTCGCTGACTTCTGCCTGATAGTCATGGTGCTGCCATTTCCCGTTGTCCTCGTAAATGTTCGGGTACGAATCCGTGCCGCCTTCGGGAAGGTAGCGGATGTGATAGGTGTAAACGCTTCCGTCGATGCAGACTACGGTCAGGTTGGTCTCTTCGGTGAATCCTTCCGCTTGCGCCGAGAGCCTGACGATATGGGGCGCCTCTTCTACCCGGCTGGCCATGACAAGCTCCTGTTCGCCGATGGCGATATCAGATACTTGCACAGGAAATACCAGGTGTTTCACACAGTCGAAAGAGATAAAGATGTCTTTTTGGCTGATGGCTTGTTTCCGGGGAGTGCCGTTTTCCTGAGCGAAGAGCGGCAGACTGCACACAAAGCAGTAAAACAGTAGATAAATATATTTCTTCATGTTGTCGATATGTTAAACGGTTCTTGAAAAAAAGGCGGTGAATACGGTAATGCCCCATAGAAGAAGCAGGGTAATGCCGAAAGAAACGGTCAGCGGACGGATTTCTTTAAAGGCTCGTCCGTTCCGGCGTGATACGTAGATCCGATAGCCGAAAAAGACCGCTGACAGCGCAAGCAGGTAATTGAGAATGTCTATCATAATTTGTCTATCAATGTTTGAAGGGGATGATTTTTCTTGTTCGTTTTCTCTTGTTCCATTTGCTCATAGAGCTTCTGTAACTCCGCTTGCACGGCTTGCCTACGCAACTTCGATTCCTGACTCTCTTCTTGGATATACATTTCGTAGTTGGACTTGAGATGTACCTTCACTTGTGAGAGGCTCATGTTCAAGATTTGCTTGGCTACCTGGGTGGTGGCGTTGACTACGCTGGTCACTTCGCTGGCCATCGTGCCGATGGAAGAGAGCGGCATGTCAATGTTCTGTACAAGACCTTGTTCCATACGCTTGGCTGCACTGGCTTTCAGGTTATTGGGCAGGTTCAAACCTTCCATGGCATCATTGTCGAAGACAACCACCGATACGGGATTGAGGTTGTCTCCTACCTTCAGGTTGCTGACTACCACATCGAGGCGGTTGGCTCCCAAAGTGGCGATACCGTAAAACAGCGTGTTGGCCGGTATCTTCATGCCGGATAGGGTTACGTCCTGAAGCAACCGCATCCGTACCGTACTGCCCGTGACTACGGTCTGGTCGCCGTGGATGCAAGCCCTGAAGAGGTTGCTGTTTCCCGGTGCGGAGGTCGGTTGGCGGCGTACCCGCTTGCCGTTTTCGGCATGGTAGATCGGGCCTTTTTGCATCAGGCTGTCGGCGGATGGATGGCCGGAAGGGTTGGCAGCGGCTTTCTCCGTTTTTCCCTCTTGGTCATAATTGACAATCCGTTCATACATGCGCTTGCGGTATTTGTCGGATTCTTCCAGTTCCTTGCGGATGCGTGAGTTCTTCTTGGCTTCCCGGATAATCTCGTTGAGCGCCTGCTCGTCCTCCAGTCCGTCCAGTTGGCTTTCCAGCTGATGAGAGAAGCGTCCGTTCCGGCCACCTCCGTATTCTGCCATGACTTCGCTGTACGGATCGTTCTGCATACGGCGGATGCGCTCCAGTGTGGCACGGTCATACCGCTCCTGCTGGTTTTGCAGCTCGAAGTAAAAATCAGATCCTTTGACCTGAGACTCTTTCAGGATGCGTGCCTTCTCCTGCTCTTCCAGTTTGTCCTGCTTATAGGCTTCCATCTTGTCGTTCACCTTGTCGGCCATTTCCGACTGTGGTTCCAAAAAGGCTTGCGAGGCGGCCTGTCTGTCACTCCCTGACGGCACGTTCCCGTCCTCACGGATGAAGAATACATAAAGGAAGAGGATGCCCAGGATTACCGGGATGGCCATCAACAGCTTGTTCTTGTCTTTGATAAGTTTATTCGGTTCCATGGTCGGTTGGTTTAGAGGTTTCTGACTGGTTTTCATTCTTGCCCGGAGAAGCTGCCTGCGATGTGTTGGTGCCGTTGCTTTCCACGGGTTCGGAATAGCGGACAATCCAATCTTCTATCTTGGCTCCGTGCGCATTTTCCTCGCTGCGGGACAGCATATCATAGATGGTGAACTCCGCTTCGATATTACGTGAGATGCTTCCCCGTGCCCGGTACCCGGTCTGCGTGAAGATTATCTTTCCGGAAACGGGTATCGTTTGTGTGTTAATCTCTACATCCTTGATGCGTACCCCGTAACGGATATTCTTTTGTATGAGTGAGTTCAGCATATTCACATCGTTGTACTCGTTCAACAGCTCCTTCCCCTTGTTGCCTATGAGGTTGAGCGCAAGCGAAATGTTCTTCTCGTAGCTGCTCTCGTCAAAGGCATACCAGTGGGTTACGAAGGTCTTTACATGGTTCATGTATTCGTATTGCCGCATATCGCTGGCAGACAGGCTGCTTGCCTCATAGACTTCTCCCTGCCTGTCGATGACGAGAGCCTGGCCGTATGCTTTTTCTATTTTGTTGATAAGGAAGATGATACTGCTGGCAAAAGCGATAGTCAGAATGATGCAGTACCCGGCTGAAAGCCGGATAGTCAGCTTGACCGCATCATCTGCTCCTTTGAATTTCATCAGATTCATAGTTCTATTTTTTATTGTTGTCGTTTATGAAACTTGCCCCGATAGAGGCGGCACCGCCTACGTTGGTCAGCTTGCCGCCTGCCGCTGCGCCTCCCATCAGGGCGATGGTGGCCGCCGTGGTGACGATTGACACGGTTTTCGAAATGATTTTCCCGGCATCGCTGTGTCCTACGATTTTGGAGGATAGCCAGAAACAGCTGCAATAAGCACCAATCAGGGCGAGATCCATTCCTAAATATTGTATCTGCTGCGTAGCTGCGTCCACCATGTCGGCACTTTCCGTATAGATGGCCTTGAAGGTCTGCCATATGATTTGGTTCAGAATATTGATGACGGTGAATACCATACAGGCGGAGCAGAGCGTACCGAACCAGATACTCAACTGTTTCTGAAAGACCGGCAACATGCTTACGGCAAAGACAAACGGGCCGAGAATGACCAGTAGCTTGACAATGACCACGCCGATACCCAAGATGACTACTTGTATGATTCCTACCAATAGGGCGGAAATGCCATGAAGCACAAGGGTGGCGAGGTTGGCGGGGTTGAGCAGCTGCACAATCTTCTCCACGCTGGAGCGTACACCGGTCATTTCGTCCTCTTCCATCTTTTTATCCAGTTCGTGCTGCATGGCGCCGGTGCTGTCTTCTCCGGCTGCTACCTCCGACTGGAGGCTGTGTTTGTCGTATTCGGCAATCATCTCTCCTTGTTCGATGGCTGATTGTGCCATGAACTGGGCAAATTCCTGCGCACGCTCGGAGGTCAGCGAGGTGGCTTCGTTGATTACTTCCATCGTGCCTACGATGGTTTGGGCGATGGGGGTGTATATGCTTAGGCAGAAGAACAGTACCAGGCAACGGGCGATTTCCATCATGTCGGGAAATTTGTCCTCATTCGGGCTTAACAGCTGGCTGGCTCCGTGATAGAGATAGTTGTATGCTAGGTTGCAGATAAAGCAGATGACACCAACACCGAAGGCGATGACTGTCATTTGCGAAACGAGTTCCATCGTCAGACCGTCCGTGATCTGAAGTCCCCAGAGAAAATTATCTTGATTCATAACGCTTTAATTGGTGTGTCGTGTGAAAGCGGCCAACCGTCCCTGGTAATAGGTCTTCCGGTTATGCCCCTTCATGGATTTGTAAATGACCGTGGAACGCACGGATTCGTTAAACTCACGCATCTCTTCGGCGGCTTTTTCCACCGATTCCTTCACCTGCTCGATAAAGGACATGCGCCCTTCCGAGTTCATCGAGAAGTAACTGGTCACGGTGGCCACCTTGAACAGCAGGTCGGTACTCAGGCTCAGATTGACGGTCACACGCTGAAAGTTGAGAAATTTCAGGCAGTGGTAATTCGATCCTACGTTCAGGTAAAAGCTGTAGTCGCTGCTCAGGCAGGCTACGTCGTCCAGCAGGTCGGCAAGCTCTTTCAATGATTTGAGTTCCTTCAACTGGTCGATCTTTTGCAGGCCGAGCCGCAGTTCCTGGGCATCGATCATTTCATTGATTTGTGTAACCCATTTCTTGACATTGGCGATCCATTCCGTTGAGTTCAGCAGGGTGTGGCCGGGATCATGCACGACGAACTGGGCATGAACACTGCCGGTTCCCATCAGCCCTATCGAGGCGGCAAGTCCGAGTATGAGAATGATTCTTTTCATGACGGTTATTTGTTGGTGATGAATAATAGGGTGAATATGACACATACCAGCCAGGCTGTCAGATAGCTCTTGGCATTTTCCTTTTTCGTGGCGAGTGCCCATACCACGAAAATGAGCGCAACGCCCAAAAGTGCGGCGGCAATGCTTCCGGCAAGATTGTATGCGCTGCCGTTGAAGTCGGTTGACCAGCCTAGAAGGGCGGTCAGCCCTTGGGTGGCGTCATCCATACTTTTTCCTCCTTTCCTCCAGATAGCGGTTGATGGCCGTATAGGTCGAGCCGCTTTCGTTGAACAACTGCTTCAGTCGTACTACTGTCGCCTGGCGCGAATCGAAGGCTACGGCGGCGAAGTCGGACACCTCGTTGCGGAAGATGAAGGCATCGTTCGACATCTTGATGAAAAACTCTCTCCAGCGTTCCGTGCGCTGCAACGACTCGATCATATAGGCCTCTTCGTCCGTGATGGAAAGCACGGCTTTCACTTCCGGCAGGTTCTGCCGGTGTTCTGAATGGTCGAGGATAATCTTGGTCGCGCAGTTGATGATGATGGAGTCCTTGATACTGGACGGCATGTTTTTCAAAAACAGGATGTTCTGTGCGGCCAGCGTGATGCTTCCCTCCTTTTTACGGAAGGTTCGGTACAGGTAGGCGATGAAGTCTCCGAATTTCTCGTCTTGCAGGAAGTCGAGTGCTTCGTCGATGATTAGCTCTTTGGCAAACCCCTGGCGTTTCTTGATTTTATCCACGATCATTTGCAGGGTGATGATGGCAACGAGTGGAAAGTACTCTTTCTTAGAGGCATCTTCCATATCGAAGGCTATCAGCCGGTCATGCACGATATCCACGTTCTCGGTAGCGTTCAGCAGGAATGACAGCTCTCCGTCCGTATAGGGTTCCAGTAAAAGCAACAGCTCCTCTATCTCGAATTTCTGTTTCTCAAACTCGGTCATCCGTTTGCTGAACACTTCCTTCAGATAAGCCCGGTAAGTTATCAGCGTCGGGAAGATACGCTCATGCTTCTCTCCTATTGAAGAATTGTTCACATAGTCGTAAAATCCGATGACGGATTTCCTGAGAATGGCGTTTTCGGCAGGCAGCATGGGTTCACGTACCTTCCAAATGTAGCTGATAATGGCGACGATGGTCTTTATCTGGTCATCGGCAGACTCGGCATCCGTGGTGTCGATGTACAGGTATTTGCCGTTCTTGTCACGGTCACACAAGAAGGGGTTGAACGCAAATTTCTTCTGCTCGGTAGAGTCGAAGTATTTGCCCCGGTTCAAGGCTATCATCGAGCGGTAAGAGCCGCCGATGTCAATGATCATCACATCCCGGCCCAGCTCATAGCTTTGCAGGATGTAATTGTTCAGCCAGAAAGATTTACCGGAACCGGACGGGCCGATAACGATGCGGTTCTTGTTGTTCAGCGCCGGATAATCCCAGAGGTTTATCTTGGCGGGAGTACCGAAACGGTCATGGTAGATATGCCCTTTCTCGTCCGAAAGGTACATCCCCTCTTTTTGCAGATAGCAGATGGCCTGCTTGGTCGTGTTGACGAAGCCCCGGTAATTGGCCCTGGCATTGCCGGGTATGTTGCAGAAGAACAGGTTGCACAGCTCGGCGTTCTCCACATAGCACGAACTTTGGTTCATAAAGCTGAAGCCTTGCTGTACCAGTGCGGTTTTCCGCATGAGCGAGGTGCGGTCTGTATCGTTCAGCACGACATTGAAGGCGGTATAGGCGGTCTGGTAGTCGAACTGGGTAATCTCATCGCAGAAGGCTGCCTGCTCGCGTTGCTTCTCTGCCGCCGGAGGGTAGAAGTTGGTGATGTAGTTCAGCGCGTCTTTCTCCGCACCGATGGCCGTTACGGTGGCATCTGGATCGGTTATCTCTATCACGATGTTTACGATGTGGTTGAACGGCAGGCCAAGTCCTACGGGGTACAGCATCGAGCATTTGCTCCGTATGCTGTCCGGTATCTCTATGTTTCCCCCGTATGCCTTCGACTTGCCGGTGTGCGGCACGGCCAGTTCCTGAAGATGCTCGCCTTCGTTGGTCAGCGAAAGGATGGAAACGTGCTGCTGCCCTATTTTCATGCTTCCGCTTTCACTGACAGCCATAGGGTTGACGCTCTTCTGCGTGGCATCGTTTTCCGGTGTCTCGTAAGAGAGGTTGACGTAGTCGTAGATGGCGTTGTTCAGTTCCGTATCATCCATCTTGCGTATCTCAAACTGCTGGATGGACGACAAACCGTTCTCAAAGTTCATCAGAAAGGCTTCCATTTCTGTCAGCCGTTGCTGATATTCCTTATAAGGTTGCTTGAACGGGTAGTGCAGCTTTCGCATCAGCGAGGTGCCCGATGCGCTTTTGCGTATCTTACCGTTTCGGCTGCCGTTCGTGAACGTCACATACAGGTTGGTGTAACTGTTCAGTATCTCCTTGCCGTTGAAATGACGGTTGTTCTCCGCTATCAGGGCATTGGAAGAGTATTCTGCATGATGGTATCGCCCCGTATAGTAGAAATTCTGCTGATGGATGACCGTGCCTGCCGGAAGCAGCTTCAAAAGAGCCTCCAACCGCTCATGGATGTATTGCGCCTCGCTTTCCGACAAGGTGAACACTTCGGGCAGAAGCAGCCGGTAGCCGACGGTGATGTCACCGTTCCCGTTGATGACGGCGTTCTCCGTGATGGTCTGGATAGGCAAGACACTTTCCAGATCCACGGATTTGTCCTTCACCTCTATCTCTGTCTGCCGGATATACAGCAGAGCAATCAGCAGGCACAGCGCACAGATTAGCAGGGATATGAGTATGATGATTCCTATCATGGTTGCTGTTTTAGGATGAATTTGAAAATCTGCCGTTTGTCCGTTATCTGCCGGGGGGTGGCGTTCTTGATCCGGAGGCCGGTCAGGTAGTCCGGGTTACCGGCCTTGTGTTCCTTTTTCAAGGTTTGGAACAGCAGACCGGATAGAAACAGAATGGCGGAAATGATTCCGATGATGAGTATCGGGTGCAGCTGCTTGAATATGCTCACGATGATGATGATGGCCGTCAGCAGCATGAAGATGGCGAACTGTCCCGATGACAGACCGAAGAACTTGATCGGCTTGTTGATTTTACGCATGGTTCTCATGGCTCTTCGTTTTTAGATAATCAGGAAGGCTACCATGATGACTACCACGGCGATGATCCAGCCGAGCAGGTATTCCTTGGCATGGGGATTGTTCGTGGCAAGCGAATAGATGACAAAGACCAGAGCGATGCCGAGTACCGCCGCCAAAATGTATTTGGCTACGTCCAGAATGGTGTCCGCACCCTCTTTGGCTTTGTCTGTCACTTCGGATAGGCTGTTAATCTTCAGGCCGCTTTGTGCCTCCGCCACTTGTGCCGTTCCCAACAGCGTGAAGAATATGAGAAAGGTGAAGATAACCTTTCCATAGCGGTTAATGACTTGGTTCGCTTTTTCTCTTACATTTTCGATTGCTTTCATTTTGTTCCTATTTTTTAATTAAACATGAATCGTTTTCAGTCTCTCCCATTGCACATCCTTATACTTGATGGATATGGGCTCTTCTTTCGGCTGTTCCGGCAGTGGTTTGCCTGAGTAGTAGTAGGCTCTTCCATGCAGGTACATATCGGCTATCTCGGCAGCCAATTCCTCTTCTTCCAGCTCAGGCTGAAATACCACGCAGATGACCGGACAGGCTCTCTCCTGCCCTTCCTTGCGCACCGCCTCCCTTATCGGCTTCTCTTTCTCCTTTCCGGAAGAAAGTGCTTTCTTCTTTTTCCGAAAGTAAAAGTGAAGCGTGACACAGGCGAGTATGGCAACCAGTATCAAATCCACTACGTTCATAAGAGTTGCCAGATAATGAGCCAAGTGACCAATGCCGTGATATAGGTGATGATGGCCTCTTTGGTGCGCTCGTGGTTGCTTATCAGCTTTTTAAGTACCGCTAGTCCGGCACATAGAAAGCCTACCCCTATCAGCATGGCGCCTATTTCACGGTATAAGGAGATCAGGCCGGATACATTTGTATCGGCTAACAATATGATAATAAGCATGGTGATATGATTTGTCGGTTAGTAGAGCAGTATCTTTATTCCTACGTTCCAGACAGTGTTCCACTTGTCAATGGATAGGGGATTCCAATGTTGTTGTATGCGGGCAAGCAATGCCGTTCGGGGCAGGATGAATACTTCCAGTTCCGTTTCCAGTTTCGGGCCGATGATGAAGTTGTATTCCTTATCGGGGTGGCGGACGTATTCTGTACCGATGAATCCTCCCAGGCCGATGCCCCAGTAAACGGATTTCAGGTTGCAGGCCAGGGTTCTGTAATAACCGCCGTCCACAAAAAAGTCCTTACCCTTGTCATGTATCGTTTCGGGAATCGTTTCTTCCGGGTTCAAGGTAGAGACTTGCGGTAGGTTGGCTGTATATTCGTAAGGTTTCTCAAAATAGCTAAACCCGGCTTTCCAATAGCTTGTCCGGTTGATGTATCTGGAAAAGGACAGGTTGTAATAGTTGCCTGCATTGCCGAACAGGTTAGTGCCGTAGTTCAATTCAAGTGCCGGGATGTTCTCATAATGGCGTTGCGCAAAAGCGCTTACGGTGCATAACAGCAGGCTAAGGCTGATAGCAGTCAGTCTGATGTGTTCCATGGGAATTACTCTTTAGGTTATTAATGTTATATATTTTTCTATTTGTCTCATACGGTGTTTCCAATTTACGCGGATTCCTGTCGGCAGAACCGAATCAAGGTGCTTATCGCGTTGTTTTCGCTCCAAACATATAGATTATATACGGGAGGACAAATTTTATGAAGGGCTTTTAAAGGGCCTTTCGTGTTTATTTAATGTGCATTAAAAAATACATGTGCCGTAAACCGGCAGGTGTGGAATAATTCTACAGAAAAAAGCCGGATAGGATTAGTTGTGTAAAACTGTCCTGCCCGGCTTATAGGGTTTGGTTTATATGCGCTTTCGGATGTTGCTCAATGCTTGTGGCGTGATGCCGATATAACTTGCTATGTCTTTTAAGGGTATTGAACGTAACAGCCATTTTTCATTGGCCAAAAGCGCTTTGTAACGCGCTTCGGCATCCAGTGTGTAAAACTCCTCTTCCCTTATTATTTTGCGGTTGATGGATCTTACCAAATGTATTCTGGCCAGCTTGTTGAAATTGATGGATAACTCATATAGCTGATGAAGATCTTTTTTGGGCAATCTCCAGATCTTGCATGGCTCCAATGCCTTGATATTGTAGTGGGCATGGTGTTCTTCATGTGAAAGGAAAAAATTGATGAACTCTTTGGCTTGGATAAACCGTGCTGAAATCTCTCTATTCTCTTTGTCCGGAAACCATAACCGGACGATGCCGGATTCCAGATAATAGAGGTAGCATACTTCCTCGCCCCTGGTGACGAGGTGTTCTCCCTTTTTGATATGGATAAGCTCGAAATGAGCATCAAGATACGCCTTTTCTTCGTCTGTCATCCGCACGTGAAGATGGGCGCCCATTACCATGAGCGTCTCATCTATCAGGGTGGCAATTGTTTGAACCATTGAATTTGTTTTATGTTTATATAAGGGTACGGAAACGTACCCTCTAACATGGACGTGGCGTTCCAACAACAAAGGCACGCCCCGTACCAGTTTCATACTGGTACAGGCATGCGCCTGTTGTTGTTAATTCCTTAACGATAGATGCCACTCTTTTGTTAGACAGACGGACGTATGTAAAAAGCGGGCTGCCAATTTTCTGACAATCCGCTGCAAAGATACTATTTTATGGTTTTTGTTCCAACTTTTAGGGATTTAAGTTGACGGCAAGGTCTTCTGGACGAATGCCTACTACCTTTATATAGATATCCCGGTAGATGTTCTCCTTAATCTCCTTGTCCTCTTCAGAATAAAGCCATGCGGTAAATTCATGATAATATTCGCCGGTTCCCAATTTAAAGAAATCCTTATATTGATAATGTCTGCTCACGGGAATGCCTTTCTTGTTTAACAAGAAGCATGATTTAAGCGCATCGTGATATTGCGAGGTCAGTATCGCCTTTATCTTTTCGTCGAAATATTCCAATGTTTCCTGGTCAAAGAAAAACTGTACGGTGTAGGGCCACTTCTCCCCTTTTCCTTTGATGTACTGGTATTGGAATTTGGTTCTCTCCAGCTTTTTGTTGATACCGTTTAAGATGCTGGTCACCTTCTTCTTCCGGTCATGGTTGTCCTTTACCGTTACATCAAATTCCTTGGCAAGTTGGTCAACCGTAACGGTGAAATAAGGTGCTTGTCCTTGGTCAATCTTATACTTGATCAGGTAAATCATTTTCGCCAGGTTCAGATAAAACTTGCGGTAGCCTTTGCGGTTGGGCAGGTTACGGTAGTCTTTCAGTTCCAGCAGATTGTATTCGGTAAGCAAAGTATTCATCAGATCTTTGCTCAGATGCACGTTGTAATTCCGCTTGGTGCGCTTTTTCGTGCCGAAGTTATCCTTTATCTCAAAGCGGTCCAGTATTTGAATGAACTTATATTGCGTCTTGCCGTTCATGGCGTATGCTACACTGAGGTTGGATGTCCCTAAACGGTATAACGCCGCTTCAAAGGTGTTCTCTATCGGATGCTCTATCTTTTGGCCGTTCTGTTCGGTGATATATACCGGACGTTGGTTGCTGAACAGGAAATCAAGCTGCTTCTCGGTCAGTTTTCGTTGCAACTTGGTTCGTTCATACCCCATGACCTCACAAAAATCGTTGATGGAGAACCAGCAGTCGCCGAACAGATCTTTCATTTGTGAAGATGCCACGTAAATGATAATGTCAGACATGACAGTGCCGCCTGCATCAAATAGAACTTCCAATACTTTCGTGTTGGAAGACTCGCTGAGAGTCCTGGGGACTCTGCTCAACTCTTTTTGTGTATTACTTTCCTTCATAGGCGGACACTTGTTGTTTACTGATGCAAAGATACGTTTTTTTACGGAGATAGTGAATCTAACTCCCTATAAATGAAGATTCCAAAGCATTTTTTTCGTGCTGTTTCTTGATTTAGTTGTGTAAAAGTGTCCCGACTACGGCTGTTTCCGATCCCCCAGTTGTGTAAAAGTGTCCCGAATGGCCGGTTTAGTTGTGCAGAAGTGTCCCGGATTCCTGATTTAGTTGTGTAAAAGTGTCCCGAATGCAGATTCTAGTTGTGTAAAAGTATCCCGACTTTCCTGTTCAGTTGTGCAGAAGTGTCCCGAATAGTCGGTTAGTTGTGCAGAAGTGTCCCGGTTACGAGAAGATGCCAGTAAGTGCTAACTTGCAATAATATAGTTGATTATACGGAAAACCTCCCTTATTAGTTGTGTAAAAGTGTCCCACAAATACTTAAATCCCTAAAAACCTAAATAAAACGAAGAAATGATTTTGTTACCGTATTCTTACTTTCGGAAAAAATTTTGAGGTGGAAACAAGTAGAGGTTTGAATTCTTTAACATATTGTCCAGGATAATAGGCAAAGGGATTTTTCCGCAGTTGTGTAAAAGTGTCCCGGTTCAATGCCGGCCTTCACTAAAACGGTGTGCAAAAATAACGCCTGCCCGACGGATGCAGTCGAACAGGCGTATATATTTTTCCGAAAGTAGAATCAGATGCTCATATACTTCTTCAGTATCGCTTGAATCTCCTTGTTATGGCTGGTCAATATGTCTTCAAGAATGTTGTTTGCGATGTTGTGCATTCCTAATCCAGTGGCCATAGCAATCTGCTTCAGCTTTCTGTGGGTTTCGCTGGATATCCGGATTACTTCGGTGTTCTTTAATTTTCGCTCTTCCAGATATTCCGAGAATTTTTTTCCGCAGACTTTGCTTTCTTCTGTTTTTGGAGAAGACTGCACGGAAGGTTTGGATTCCGGCTTTTCCATTTGTTCCGGCTGAGGTTCTTGGACGGTTTCTTTGACTGGAGCCGATTCTTTCACCTCTTCATGGATGGGGTGCTCAATCGCAGGTTGGGGGATAGTGCTTTCCGCAACACTTCCGATCTGCTGGATTTCCTGCTCTTTCTTACTGGCGCTTTGCAGCAAGAGTTTTCTCATGGCGGCTGATGATGTCCTTTCTTTGTTGGTTGCCATAGCTTTATTCTCCTATATGGTTACAGATTAATTCCAATACCTCTTCACAGAAAGCATCACAGGGATGATGGTACGCTTTACTCAGCGTACTTAAATTGCGTTGATAGTCAACCCTTGAATCCTTGATGTAGTTTTGCATCAACTCGAAAGGCAAGGTTTTTTTATTTTTCAAAATTTCTTTGAACTCCAGCACATTCGGAAGAACACGGTTCATAACACCACGCACGGTAGTCTTTTTACCAATCTTTCGACGGCTTTCGATAATCCCTTCATAGATGTTATAGTAAAAGGTCAATGTAGGTCTTAAATCGGTCTGGTTCGGTTCGAAGGGAATGATGATCACGTCAACGAAGTGCAGCGTTTCAACTACACCGTTTTGTTTCAGGTTACCCGGAAAATCGACAAGTATAATGTCGTAATTGTCCTGAAGGAAATCCAGTTGGTTGATGAACTCTGAGGAAGAGATATTGATAACCTCATATTCTTCTTCCTTTTTCATGATTCCGTCCTCGGCTTCGTCCTCACGTAATTTTCCGATAGTGTTCTGCATGTCGTCGATATCCACCACGGCAATGGATAAGCCCCCCTCTTCGTTTGACTGCGAATGAATATAACCTGCAAACAAAGCTGTCAGCGTAGACTTCCCTACCCCGCCCTTGGGATTCTCAAAAGCTACGACTACTCCTGGTAATATTTGTCCCATAATGTACGTTTTTAAGTATGTGCGCAAATATATAAATAATAAATTAAATAATTGCATACTTTTATAATTAATTTATTATACACTTTTTTACTTAATTGTATAAGTAATTACATATATAAATATAAATATAAATATGTACATACTTAATCTTATAATTAAGTATGTATGTTCATACTTTGTAATAATATAATTAGTAATTATGTATTTTGTAACTAATGGCTTTCCGTTCGCCTGTTACAATGTGCGTAGTTACTTTGTAACAAAGTGAGCGGTTAATCTGGATTAAGAAATCAAGACTTTTGTCTGGTTTTGTTTCACAGCTGAGTATTATTGTATATCTTTGCTAATGCAAGGTATGTTTTTGTGGGTACAAAAAACCTTGCGACAGCCGAGCTGCCGACCAATGTTCGTTACACTCACATACTCTGTATATATGAAAGAGAATCGAGATATAAGTATAAAGATCCGCTTGACGGAAGCCGAGAAAGAACAGCTTCTTCAACGTTCAAAGGAAGAGGGAAAATCCCTTTCTTCCTTTATCAGAGAGTCTGCCTTGAAAGGCAGAAGCATATCGAAAACCGATGTGCAAATGATATATGAACTTCGTAAAATAGGAGCCAATATCAACCAGCTTGCCAAACATATCAATACGCTTCCGTCCGATGAAAATATATTGTATTCATTGGATCGGATTAACCAATACCTTTCGGATGTAGAAACCATTAACCGGAAATTGTTATGATAGCCGAGATACAACCTTCTTTCTCATCCCACCTGTCCATGAGCCGGAAAATTGAATACCAGCTTTCCAAGGTCAAGGAAGGAAACGGAAAAGTGCTTTACACCTCCACTGGTGACGAACTGGCCGCCATGCCAGCCTACATGAAACTTATCTCCCAGTTGAATGACCGGGTGAAACTACCTTATGCGGAATTTATTCTGAGCCTCTATCCGGGAGAAAGCCTTTCCGATGAACAGTGGCTTTCTCTTGCCGGGGAATATATCGAGAGGATGGGGTACGGAAAGTCCTGTTATGCCGTTGTCCTAAATACCGACAAGGCACACAGCCATGTGCATGTGCTGCTGACCACAATTGATGAAGAAGGCAAAAGCATTCCTTCCGGAAATAATTACAGCCGTTCCGAAAAGATCTCAAGGGAACTGGAGCAGAAGTACGGTCTGTTGCCTTTGGAAAGGGAAGGAGGCAAGAGAACCACGTTGGGAGAGGCGCAATACCGTAACTATTATTTCGATGCGGCCTTGAAGAAAGCCATGCGTAGTTATAATTACAAGGATAAGGTATCGGCTGTCCTGGAACAATCCGATACATACCGGTCTTTGAATAAACCCTTGCAAGAAATAAAATTGGCCAATGAAGAATGGCGTGTCCTATTGGGGGATGAAAGCTATGACAACCTTTTCGCATTGCTGGAAAAAGGAGGTTTTTTCAACCCCTTGTTCAAGGATGAACTGTTACAACAGCTTGACCGCATCTACTCTTTTTCCGAAAGTACATCCGATTTCCGAAGGAACCTGGAACAAGAAGGATTGTATATGCGTCTGGTCACCAAGAAGGACAAATCCTATTATGTCTATGGCATCAAGGATTCAGGCTTTTACCTGAAGGACGTTTCACTTCCTCAGAAATATCGTTTTGGTAATATTCGTTTTGATGGCCGGGGCATGAGCGCCGATGAACAGAAGCATTATCTCTATGACCATGTGTTTAAGGCATTGAACGCTTCTTTAGGCTATGAGGATTTTAAGAAAAGGTTGGCGGAAGAATCGATCCGTGTGACGGAACATGTAAACAGCAAAGGCGCATACGGGATTTCCTTTTATATGGAAAACGTGGAAAATGCTCATGTCTTTAAAGGTGCGGATCTTTCCCGTAAGCTCACTTATCAGAATATCCAGAAGCATTTCGATGGTGTGGCTGTCGGTCTCTCGCCACATATCGATAGGGTAGGGGAGTTCCGTGAGCGGGTGGATCGTGAGGCTTTCTATATGCAGGGTGGGGGAGTTATGGCCATTCCGGAACTTGACATTACCGGCAGCGGGAAGAAGTCGCAAGAGGATGATCTCATACCGTCCAAAAAGAAACGGAAACGCAAGAGTGGTCCCGATTTCTCATTATGATGAATACTAACTTAATATATTTGCTTTATGAATTATCAGACCGTTTTACAGAATTATCATCCCACTGAACAGGGGGATTTCATGTTGAGATATGAGATAGGTGGCCGGGGATATGTCGTTTACTCACCGGAGAAGGATGCGTTGTCTTGTATTGAATTACATGGCTTTTCCGAGCTTACTCCTTGGCAATTGGCTTTTGTTCTTTCCTTGGATATGCAGCAGATGAAAGAACAGGACGAGCTTTCTCTCTTCGTATGTTGTAAGCGAGAAAAGCTCTTGTCTTATCTTTTCGATGTGGAGGAAAGCGAAACCGTCTTGAAGACAAAGCACGTGTCCGGTTGGCAGGGCTATCTGATGATGGATATCCATAAGCCGGACAGGGTACGGAACGTGTTCCAGTTCCATCCGGAAACGAAAGAAGCCCGTTTGGTCTTTGATAACCGTTTATGTGTCGCTTCCCTTCGTGAGAAAGAAAAAGGAAAGCTCATCCATCTCTGTTGGAGTCCTTCTGTCTTTGCTGCCATCGATAAGGGAGGAGAGCGTACCGCACCGGCTTATCTGTTGGCTTCTGATGCTGCCTTGTTGCATGGGTATGCCATGAAACAGATTGCGGAATGCTTTGCCGGTACACCGGTTGAAGAACGGGTTATCGGTATTCATGTAGGGGATAATGTCTATGAGGCCTTGTCTTTTGTGTGCTATTACGTCCGTAACGTGCAGGATGAATATTTGGTTATTCCTGAGCGGAAAGATGGGATGGTGATTCTTGAAACCCCGAAATGGAATCCGATACGCCAGGCTAACTTCGTGGCTTCACTGAACAAGATGGCGGTTGACCAGGCGAAGAAACGCTATCCGGAAATGGAGGTTCCGAATGAACGGCCATTCACGTGCCTCTCTTTTGCCCGGAAGTCTTTCGTCTATTTCCCGGATCTGAAGGTGTATCAGGAGGTGTTCTTGAAGATGTATTTGGGGTTGGTGAGGTTACAGGAGGTGCATTTGCTGGGGTAAGGAACAATTGCAGTGCTGCTTATAAAATAGTGGCACTACAATGAATCTGCCAAAAACGGTGGGAGACCTTGATAAGTCTTTTCTTTGTTTCCGAGTATGGGCATACCCTTTGCCGCCGGTCCTTTGACAGAAGCGGTCAGTGGGGCGATTTCCACTCCTTTCTTGATGAAATCCGGATGATAGTTGAAGACGGCTCTTTTGTTTCTTTCGTCCCAATAGAGCTTTCCGACTTCTTCTCCCCATAACATAACACTCACAACATTATTTTCCATGTCTTATCCTTTTCGGCTTTTTATTCATTATTCGTTCCATTGTATAGGCTGAAACAGGTATTTCCGGCATCAGATCATCCATCTGTTCCAGACAGTCCACTACTCGTAACAGGGCAAGAAAGTTGCCCATATTGATGTTATAGGCCTTCCCGTTCTCAAACTGGCGTAAGGTGATAAGGCTGACACCGGCTTTCTCGGCAGCCTCTTTTTGGGTGAGCCTATAGGTTAGCCTGTATTCCTTAAATCGTCTGCCCAGTTCCACTATGATTTCCGGATTGGCCATGGCTTGGGTGATGTGATTCGTTGTCATTTTACAAAGGTAAATATATTAATTGTTAAATCAAAATATTATATATAACAATTAATATATTTACTGTTATATTGAATTGTGCGCGATGTAGTTTGTGTGCTAATCCCCCAATTCCATGCTACGTTTATTGCCGCCTGTAATCGGGCTTTGCGCGGGTTTTATGTCCTGAAGGCTTTTTAGCATCCCTTCCATTTGGAAGATTTTGGCGGCAGCGATGAAGGTGGTGGCGGATACATCCGGCTGGAGGCTTTTCAGTGTGTTCTCCGATGGCTGATATCCTCTCATCTTCAGTTTCAGAATGGTATTGAAGTCATCATTTCGCATAGCCTTCATGAAAGCCTGCTCTTGTTCGTTGGCAATGTCCGGCATATGGATCGTATGCAGTTGCTTGCCGAACAAGAGCAGGTTTTCTCCGATAAAATCGGCGTGTTCCGGCTTGACCCCGCAATCCTTGGCAGTCTCATGCCAATGCGATACGGTTTCCTGTATCTCTTCGATAATCTGTTTGTGTTTCCGGATACCCATGTTCTCACCTACCTTTTGCAGATCTTCCATCGTGAAATTGTCTTGTTTGCCGTTGAGTGACAGCTGGTGGCGGTTCGTCCATTTGCCGCCCGGTGTGTATGAGTAGCAGAGGTCGTATGCTGGGGCCAGTTTCCACTTCCCTTGTCTATCCATCAGGAAAGATAAGTTCTTGCTATGGTCGTCATGGTTCCGGCTCATGACGTTGAACACCATTCTTCGGTATAGTTCCTCCTGCTCTGGATAAGGGAGGTTCATCTGCCGCATGATACGGAATATCTCTTCGTATGAATGGCGTTGGTCACGGTCATAGTGGGCAAGCCCGGCCAATGTCTGTACATGGATTTTCTCTCCGTCTTTCATACGGTCAAAACGGCGTGTCATAAAGTGATATGACTCTTTTTCCTGAAGTAACCGGCATTCCATCATATCGATACCGCAGGCTTTTGCCATCCGGTGATAGGCATATTCGATATTTCCTATTCCTTGTGGATTGTCCGTTATCTGCGTGTGTTCGCTGTATTTGCCGCCATCAAATTTCAACAGCCAATATCCGAATCCTTCAGGAGCTTTTACCTGTCCGGAGCGTACCTCTCCGGTAATATCGTTGTAGGCGATGATGGCCTTGGGCTTGGCACCTCCGGCAGATGTTCCCACTTTCAGTATATCCAGAATGTTTCTTCCTTCCTGGCGCAGTTGGACCTGAAAAGCCATTCTGTCCGTGAATACGGATTTGGCAAGCTCCGTCAGTTCCTCGATATGGAGCACTGATGATTCGTTCATGCCGTTGATTGGCGAGGACGGCTCAAACTCCAGTGCGCCCATGCCACGTTTGCCTACATAGCAAAGCCTGTCTAAAGGGGTAATCTCTTCTCCGGACAATCCCTTGCTGGCAAACCATTCATTGATGATCTGGTTTCCGAAAGTGTCCGGCAGTGAATCGGCAAACAGGCCGGGCAACCCCTTGAAACAGTCGGTACGGTTTTCAAGGAACCGGTAGGGGGTGTTCCTGTACTGGCTGATGGGCATGATGATGGGAGAAATGTCAAGACCGGAGCGGATGAACTTCCGTTCATAGTCGAACAAGGCGGCATTGCTTTCCTTTTCCCAATAGAGAGAGCCTACGCTTTCTCCCCATAGCTTTACATCTACTATCAAATCATTCATGGTTATCTTGTTTTAAATGGCGTACACGGTAGCGTTTCTTTCCTTGCAGTTTTTTGAGCTCTATCGGGCTGACCCGGATTTCCGGTACCAGTTGCTCCAGGTTCTCCAGCAGGCCGAGCGAGCGGAGTACGCTGATGAACAACAGCAGCGATACCGATTTGCCCTTCTCGATGTTCGCAACGGTCAAGGGGCTTACACCGGAAGCCGTTGCCAGTTCTTCCTGCGTGATATGCTGCCTGATACGTGTCTCTTTGATGCGCTGGCCGATTCTCATCAGCACAGCTGGATTGCTCATTTCATTCCACATGGTTGTTCCTTTTTTGCAAATATACAAATAATCCATGTAAATATATAGATTAACTTGAATATATGATGTTAATCTATATGAATACAATGATTATAGTTGCTTTATCGGCTGTTTTTTTCTTTGAACTAGGATGAAAACTGACTAAAATCACAATGTGTTGTGAATATGAAAGAGCTAGGAAAGATGATTAAAGAGTGCAGGAAGAGTTTGAAGGTCAATCAGCTGGAACTTCTCCGAACTGGCGGGCGTGGGCATCAATACGCTGGTGGCCATCGAGCGTGGAGAAGGCAATCCTAAATTGGCTACTGCTTTCCATTGGAGTTGATTAAAGTGCGGAAAAATGTATAAGATTGCTTCTATTATCTGTTTATTTTAGTATATTTGTGCTTTAAATAAGTGCGGATAAATGTATTATACGCTGTTTTTACATGTATAAAAATGCTGTTTGTAGATGAAAAGATTTGTTTTGCAACAACTTATAGAATGGAAAAACCGTGAGGATAGAAAACCTCTGATTTTAAATGGTGCCCGACAAGTTGGGAAAACATGGCTGCTCCATGAGTTTGCCAAACTTGAATACAAAAAAGAGGCTTATGTGGTATGCCGTAAGAATAACCTTGCACGCCAGCTTTTTTCTCAGGATTTCAATGTTGACAGAATTTTACGGGGGCTGCGTGCGATGACTTCCGTTGACATTACTCCGGGTGATACGCTTATTATCCTTGATGAGATACAAGATATCCCGGAAGCACTGGAATCTTTGAAGTATTTTAAAGAGGAGGTTCCGGAGTATCATATAGCTGTGGCAGGTTCACTTTTGGGGATATCCCTTCATCAGGATGTGTCTTATCCCGTAGGGAAGGTAAATGTCATCAATATATTTCCTATGAACTTTGAAGAGTTTCTTGTCGCCAAGGGAGAAGAAGAAGCTTGTAAATTGCTTATGAGTGGGGATTTTGAAACGATAAGCCTCCTGCATGACAAATATACGGATCTCCTTCGGCAATATTATTATGTAGGTGGTATGCCGGAAGTTGTACTCAAATATGTAGAAACGGATTCCTTGCTGGAAGTCAGAAGAATACAGTCGGAGATTTTGCAAGGCTATGATCTTGACTTCTCAAAACATGCGCCCAAAGAACAGGTTCCGCGTGTCCGAATGGTATGGAACAGCATTCCTTCCCAATTATTTAAAGAAAACAAGAAATTCATTTACGGAGCTTTGCGAAAAGGTGCCAGAGCCAATGATTTTGAGATGGCCATTCAATGGCTTGTAAATGCCGGGTTGTTGTATAAAGTGCCTCGATGTACCAAACCGGAGCTTCCGCTTGATATTTATGAAGACCTGTCGGCTTTCAAACTCTATATGGTTGATTTGGGGCTTATGGGTGCTATGGTCAAGACAGATCCGGCCCAAGTCTTGATTAAAAACGACATATTTAAGGAATACAAGGGAGGAATGACTGAACAGTATGTATTGCAGCAGATGAAAAGTAAGGGCGTGTCACCGATTTATTACCATAACACAGACAATTCGCGTCTTGAGTTGGATTTTGTTATTCAACGTAATGCCCAAATGGTGCCGATAGAAGTGAAGGCCGAAGGGAATGTCCGGGCCAATTCGTTGACAGCATTACTGGGAAAAAGACCGGAATTGCATGCGGAGAGATTTTCTATGTTGCCTTATAAAGTACAGGGTAATCTTACAAATTTTCCGCTATATGCAATATAGGTGTATCCTTTTCCCATGCCGGTCATACCGTTAGAACTGATTGATAAGTATGATGCGTATGTTGGCCGGTATGTCTATCTTTGTGGCAATGAAAACAGAGAGAGGATTGATTTACGCCTTGTTTTCCGGGACGGAAAGGAGATTGGCACGGATGATCTGAATCTGTATTATAATTGACGTGACGGCTTGGATGTCCCCTGGATGAATGTTCGGGGGATTCTTTTTCTTTTGGGCGTTCCCGTGGGACGGTCGGGCTTTACGTTTCAAGTCCTCGCCTAAAGGCTGTGGGCTTTACTCTGCAATCCCTAACGCATGGCTGAAAACTCCTCTTGCCGGTGGTGTTCTTCTTCATACAGCCTCATGCGTTCTTGTAATGCTTCTTTTAAATTGTCGCTTTTTTTCAGTCCGAGTTTGGCACGTATGTTCGCTCGTTGGCTGGTTATGTTTCCGCTACTCCGATGTAATAATTCGCATATTTGGCTGACGGTCTTGTCTTGCAGTATTAAACGGCAGATGTTTAATTCGGACGGGGATAAATTGGGATATATTCTCCTGATTGTATCAAGTTTACTTTTTTCCTTTTTCTGGTATGCGGCAAGGGCTGTAAAAAGATTTTCTTTGGATTGTTCCCCTATTATGTTTAACAGGGAGCTTGTCTTTTCTTCCGGGTTATTCTCGCTTAACAACTCGGCGAACGCGAATAGTTCTTCCTTTTTCATTTGGAGACGTTTCAAAAGCATTTCCTCTTCCTCTTTTAGCAAGTTGCTACTTTTTAGCAAGCTGCTGATATTACTGCGTAAGGATCTTCCTAATAAGGGGATCATGGTGTATATGATGATGATCAAAGGCAGATAACTGTATAGGAACGGTTCGTCGGTGATAAGTGTGCAGATTGTATAGGAAGCTATGGTAAGGGAGGACAATAGGATGGAGATATTACTCATATAGGCACAGATGGAAAGCATGGTAAATAAGAGAGAGATAGTAATGTTACTCATTATCAATGCTCTTTGATAACTATATTCATGTCCGCTACATATTGAGCAATAAATTATTTCGATAAAAATCTCGATATGTATGGCTATCAGTATAATGGAAAAGGTCGTGGTCAGATTTACTCTCTTTTTAAAATAAGCGAGAGTGCACATAATGATAAACAGGAATAATACGCTGTTAATATAATAAAACTGTTCATTGGGAAATGGAACTGAATATATGTATATGGGTGCGCATAAGACCAGCATGAGCAGGGATAGATGAAAGACTCGTTTTTGTTGATACGTTATTATCATTTCTCTTTCTTTTTTGTCGTAAGTTTGAGTTTTTATTGAACTTAGAAAAGTAGCGGCTTTTGTGCTGAATTTCATGTGTTTTATTGTTTTAAGTGTTATTAAGTATAATGTTTCCTGCAAAAATAACTGTTTTTTTTTTTTTTTTTTGTATGTTTAAGTACTTTTCTTTATGATGTTAAGTGTTTTTAATTGTTGTGTAAGCGTGATTGGCTGCTGTGGTAAGTGTTGTAGCTGTTGTGTGGTTGTCTTTTTAAGTATTTATAAGTTTAAAATACTTGTTTTTTGCTTTGGAGGTTGGTTTATAAGTGCATATCTTTAGCGGTTGAAATTCAGGGGGTGTAAAAGCCTGGGTTTGGATTGTCATATTAACAAATGATTAAATGACGAAAAGATGTTTTTTTATATTAAATGTGTATTGTTCGTGCTCGTGTTGAGTATAAGCGGAGAAATATCCGCTCAGGAGAAGCGTGATTCGGTAAGGATCTATTTTCATCAAGGAAAGGTAAATATAGATACATGTTTACTTGACAATGGGAACGAGATGGAGCGGTTTGCTAAAATCTGTTCCGCATTGAACGACTCCGTCCGTCTTATCAGGAAAATTCAAATAATAGGAGGAGCTTCCCCGGAAGGAGGGGGGCTGTTGAATGGAAGGCTGTCTGAAAAACGAGCAGAGGTTTTGTGGCGGTATATATCACCTTATATAAAGATTCCGGTATTGGAGAGGGATTTTCATTTTTCGGGAAGCGACTGGAACGGACTTATAACGATGGTGAGAGCGGATGTGAATGTTCCGGAGAGGGAGGATGTCCTTCGTTTGTTGGAGAAGATCGTACGTTTGGAAAACCAGGACAGCCCTTATTGGGGGGGAGAACTGAAAAGACTGAAAGGGGGGAGGCCATACTCATATTTGTATAAATTCCATTTTCCGAAACTTCGTTCGTCGATGGTGAAAATATGCTATGATAGTGATCCGATAAATCCCGTCAGAGATACGGTATATATACATACACGTGATACGTTGTGCATCCGTGATACCGTTACCGTCATAGCTCCGGTAAAGAAACGGCCGTTTTGCATGGCGGTGAAAACAAACTTGCTTTATGACGCTGTTTTGATACCTGACATCGGGGTTGAGTTCTGTTTGGGGAAGAACTGGTCTGTGGCCGGGAATTGGATGTATGCCTGGTGGAAAAGTGATCGGAAGCATAATTATTGGCGTATCTATGGGGGAGATGTGGAGTTGCGCCGCTGGTTCGGTCGGAGAGCGGTGGAAAAACCGTTTTCCGGGCATCATGTCGGATTGTACGGGCAGATCGTCACCTATGATTTCGAATTGGGTGGGAAAGGTTACTTGGGGGATAAATGGAGTTACGGGGGAGGCGTGGCTTACGGCTACTCGTTACCTGTGGGACATCGGTTCAATGTGGATTTCACGTTGGGAATCGGCTACCTTGGAGGATTGTACAAGGAGTACATCCCTTTGGACGGTCACTATGTATGGCAGACCACTAAAAAACGCTGCTGGTTCGGCCCGACCAAGGCGGGTATCTCTTTGGTGTGGTTGATCGGGCGGGGGAATTATAGCCGGAAGAAAGGAGGCAGGCAGTGATACTGATACGCTTTAGTCTGGTGTTCATATTTTTATGGATGGGACTGACGGCTTGTGAGCATAAGGATTTATGTTACGATCATCCGCACTTTGCCACGGTGCGGGTAGTATTCGACTGGACCAAGATTTCCAATCATGACAAGCCTGAAGGCATGAGGGTCGTATTTTATCCGACCGACGATGAAAGCAACACGTGGATATTTGATTTCCCCGGAGGAGAGGATGGGGAAGTGGAGCTTCCCGAGAATGATTACCGGGTAATTTGCTTCAACTACGATACCGACGGGATGGTTTGGAAAGAAAACGGCAGTTACACGCTTTTTACTGCCGATACGCGTGATGTGCAGTCGCCGGATAACCGGACAATGGCTGTCACCCCACCTTGGCTGTGTGGCGACCATATAGACGAAGTTATCCTCAAGGACATTCCGGGAGGAAGCGCGGAGATAGTACGGCTGACTCCCGTAAACATGGTATGTCACTACACGTATGAGGTGAACGGTCTTCGGGGACTGGATAGGGTGGCGGATTTGCGGGCCGCTCTTTCCGGCATGTCCGGCTCGCTTAACATGTCCGCCGACAGTTTGCCCGCCGGTCTTTCGGAGAGCCTGCTCTTTGATGGAATGGTTTCACGGAATCAGATTATAGGCGGATTCTATACGTTTGGACATTCCGCACTTGAAGGAGAGCCCAATGTTTTCCGGCTGTATCTCAAGAACCGTTCCGGCAGCATGTCTGTATTGGAACAGGACGTGAGCGACCAAGTGCATGATGTCCCGGTAGCGGGGCATGTCGGTGATGTGCATCTGGTGTTGAATTTTGATTATGAGGTACCATCCGAGCCGGGAAGTGACGGTGCGGGATTTGATGTGGACGTTGATGATTGGGATGATGTGAATATGGATATAGTGTTGTAATACGAGTTTGTTAATTATATGTATCAATTTAAATTGTTTTTATTTATGAAAAAAAGTACAGTAATGCTTTGGGCAATCTTTGGAGCTCTACTCATGGGTTGCTCAGACGAGGAGATTGCGAATGTGGAAACCTCCTCACGGAATGCGATTGGTTTTAACGTGTTAAGTAATGCGGCGGAAACGAGGGCTACCCCTACTACCCCCGACAACTTGAAGAACACCGATTTCGACGTGTTCGCTTTTACGGCGGATGGTACTGTCTTCATGGGAACGGACCACATGGTATTTGGACATGACGGAGTGAACATCGTGTACAAAGATAATAAGTGGGATTATAAAAAAGCGAGCGACCTTCGTTATTGGCCTACCGAGGCTTTGGACTTTTACGCGTTCAATCCCGGAACGGTTAGTGACGATATGATGGGGTTTTATAGTTGGGAAGTCACCAAGGATGTCCAAAAGATAAGGTATAGCTGCATCGATGAGTATGGAGCCAACAATGGTCATGAAAACTACGACGTGATGTATGCCATAGCCAAAGACCGGACAAAAGACATGAACAACGGAGTAGTGAAATTTAACTTCAAGCATATTCTGTCACAGGTCGTATTCAAAGCAAAGACCGAATACGATAACATGCAGGTGGACATCAACATGATCAAGATTTATAATGTCAAAATGGGCGGCGTCTTCACATTGCCTGCGGCAGCCGATGTAACGGGGAATTGGAGTGATCTTGATGGTTTACCAAGTGAAGCATCAGGTCTGGGCACATTTACCGTAGTGAAAGACAAATCCATCACGGTCGAAGGTAATGACCCAGTTACCGATATTACCACAACTACTCCTATGCTGAATATACCACAGACGCTGACTGCTTGGAACGTTTCCGGAACAGACACCAAAACCAAGCATGATGCCGATAATGCGAAGCAATGTTATCTGGAGATCTCCTGCAAAATCCGGCAGAACGGAGTTTATCTGTTGGGTTCAGCAAGCGAATACAAAACAATTTATGTTCCGTTCGGAGATACATGGGTAGCGGGCAAGCGTCATATCTACACGTTGATTTTCGGTGGTGGTTATAATGATCAGGGAGAGGCTGTGTTGAATCCGATCCAGTTTGATGCAGAGACAACAGACTGGGGTAATGCAGATAAAGCAGATAAAGACGTAAACGTCTAACCTTAATCCAAACGTTTATTAATATCGTACCCGTTGGCAGGTTAAACATACGCAAGATTAATCCTGCCAACGGGTTTTTTATTGCTTTTATCATCTGTAATTTATGTGTAGGGTTGCTTTTCTGCGTACCTTTTTCCTGGAGAATTTCTTTTGTGGAGTGTTTGCCCTGTATATTCCCGATACGCTATTATAGCAGGGAACTGTTTTTATCCAAGTAGTCAGATATAGCCTCTTGCAATACCGATTTTAGCGAATCGCCTTTGCGGATCGCGATCAGCTTTAAGTTCTGGTGATAGGTTTCGTCCATGACAAAATTACAATGCACGGTTTTCGCTTTCTTCGGCTTTTGAGCCTCTTTTTGCCCGGCCGTGGATTGGATCAGGCTGTCTAATCCCCCGGTCAGCCCGGCCGACATACTGTTTTTTAAATCGTTCTTCTTTGCCATATGGTTACTTTATTTCTGTTAGCAGTTCGTTACATACCTTTTCGTAGTCCTCTGCCCCGGCAGATTTTGGGGCATAGTGAAAAATATCCTGCCCTTGTGTCGGGGCTTCGGCCAGCGCAATGGAGTTGCGTATATGGGTGCTGAACACTTTGCCCTGGAATGTTTCCTGTACCAGTTCCGAAACGCTCTTGTTCAGGTTCTTTCTTCCGTCGTACTGGGTTATCAGAACCCCGGCTATCGAAAGATCCGAGTTCAAACGTTGCTGCACCTTGTGGACGACCTGCATAAGTTTGGCCATTCCACGCATTGCCAGGAATTGAGCCTGAACCGGGATAATCAGCCGATCCGAGGCCGTCAGTGCGTTAAGCGTGAGCAGCGACAGCGAGGGGGGACAGTCGATCAGGATATAATCGAATTTCTCCTTTTGGCCCTTGATAAGGTGGGCTAAGATAAGTTCCCGCCCGGCCTCGTTGATTAACTCCGTTTCAACGGCCGAGAGATCCAGGCAGGAGGGAACGACGCTAAGGCCGTCCTTATGCTCGTAGATCGGCAGGTCGTATTCGCCTTTCATCGCACCGTAGATCGTTTGGGGAAGCTCCGCAGAGAAGCCCAGCGATTCAGTCAGGTTGGCTTGTCCGTCAAGGTCGATCAAAAGAACCTTGTACCCTTTTTGACGTAACGCGCCGCCCAGGTTGATCGTGGTTGTAGTCTTTCCTACTCCCCCTTTGTGATTCAATACGGAGATTACTTTTGCTTTGCTCATAAATTCAGTTTTTTAAATGGTTGTCATGTCCGCAAATATAGTCAAAAACTAATATACTAAAATACTAAAAGTAGTATTTTCGTTTTTTGCGTGTTTTTTGTGCCGATCGGGGAAGCGTACCGAAATAAATCCGGTTTCCACCTTTCGGTACGTTTTGTTTCTGTACCGGAATTAATCAAAGATTAGAATAACCATAAATGTTTTTATACGTTAATCATACGTATGTATATATGTATATATTTGTTTTTGAGTATCTTTGTGTGCTATAAATAAAAAATAAAAGACATGAGCACTTATTCGTATAAAAATCCGAAGTTTATAAATTCCCCTAAAGGGATGGTTGAAGTTGTAGAAGTGATTTATGACGGCAAAGATGATCCGGCCTATTCACTGGCTATTATTAAATGGGAAAATACCTATAAATTAGGTATTCGTTGGAACATCGCTTATAGTGAATGGGACGATTACCGCAAACAGAACGGGCAAGATGAATGTATAGGTAATCCACAGTCGAGAGGTATTCCCACCTGGTTTGTTTTGCCCGATGATATGATGTTTAGTGAGAAGTTCAGCGGTGCGATGCAGAGGCTTGATGAATTAAGAAAAGGTAAATAAGTAATGGAACAGGGAGAAATCATATTATACCAGCCGGATGAAGCGGTCAAGTTGGAAGTGAGGCTGGAAGATGAAACCGTTTGGCTGACACAGGCGCAAATTGTGGATCTTTTTCAATCCAGCAAAGCAAATATAAGCGAGCATATAAAAAACATATATGATCAGAAAGAATTAGAGGAAAGTTCAACTGTTCGGGATTTCCGAACAGTTCGACAGGAAGGCAAACGGCAAGTGATGCGCAATCTGACTTATTACAATTTGGATGCGATCATATCCATTGGGTTTCGTGTCAATAGTAAAAGAGGTATTTTATTTAGGCAATGGGCGAATAAGGTTTTAAAGGACTATCTTTTAAAAGGGTATTCCATTAATAAACGTTTGTCAGAACTTGAAAGGACTGTCGCTCAACATACCGAGAAGATAGATTTTTTTGTGCGTACTGCCTTGCCCCCGGTCGAAGGCATTTTTTATAACGGCCAGATTTTCGATGCGTACAAGTTCGCTACCGATCTGGTAAAGTCGGCCAGGCGTTCGATCGTGCTTATCGACAACTATGTGGACGAAACGGTCTTGCTCATGTTGAGTAAACGCAGCGTCGGTGTCTCGGCCACCATTTACACCCAGCGTATCACGCAGCAACTCCAACTTGATCTTGACAGGCATAACAGCCAGTACCCACCTATCGACATCAGGACGTACCGGGACAGTCACGACCGTTTCCTGATCGTTGATGAAACGGACGTGTACCATATCGGAGCCTCGTTAAAGGATCTGGGGAAAAAGATGTTCGCTTTCTCAAAGCTGGATATTCCGGCGGCTGTGATTACTGACCTGTTATAATATCCTTTGTCTTATGAATGGGCTGTCGCAAAAGAAAAACCCGTTCTTGATGAACGGGTATATCCTTGACTTGGTTACGTGTTTTGATAACAGAGGCTTTACCAAGCATTACAATGCAAAGATAGTAATTATAGGTTAATTAGCGAATTTCTTTTTTGGATAGATCCGGAAATAATGCCTCCTTGAAAGAGGTGGATAAGGTGATTAAAACAATAGATAAGGAAGAACAAAAGCAAAAGGGATGAATGTGGTTATTTATTCACGTGTAAGCTCGCAGTCGGCCAGGCAATCGACCGAACGGCAGGTTGTCGATCTGGAGAGGTTCGCAGCCGGACGGGGGTACGAGGTGACGGCGGTCTTTGAGGAAAAGATAAGCGGACGAAAGGCCAATATCGAACGCCCGGTTTTAAGCCGTTGCCTGGAATACTGCACAGATCCGCAGAACCGGGTGGATATGTTGTTGCTGACCGAGATCTCACGCCTGGGGCGTTCAACCCTGGAGATCCTAAAGTCACTCGATACGCTGCACACGCATAAAATATGCGTGTATATTCAAAACCTGAACCTGGAAACGTTACGGCCGGACAAGACGGTAAACCCCTTGTCCTCTCTGATCACTACCCTGTTGGGGGAACTGGCCGCGATCGAACGCCAGGGGATCATCGACCGCCTTAATAGCGGACGGGAGTTGTACATCCAGAAAGGGGGCAGGCTGGGACGGAAGCCGGGAAGCCGGAAAACGGCCGAACAGAGGAAAGAGGAATACCGGGAGGCGATCGCCTTGTTAAAGAAAGGCTACTCGATCCGGAACGTGGCGAAGCTCACGGGAAAGGCCGTTTCGACGATACAACAAGTAAAAAAAGACTTCATTAGTAGCTGATTATCGGAACAAATATTGTATTTTTGCAACAAATACGAGTAAATGCACATAATTAAAAACGAGTATTTACACGTGTCTAAAAACGAGTATTTGCACGAAAATAATCAGAATCTAAATAAAAACGGTTATGGCAACAATGGCGGAGAAAATGGCGGCTTCACTGGAGGAATTAAGAAAGCTCCAGGAGAAAGACCGCTGTGTCGTCCTGCAAGGGACGGCCGAGATAGGGAGGACGCATTTAACCCGGCTGTTGGATAACGGCTGGTTGCAGGAAGCCTAATCCGAAGCCGTCTTTTGCGGCGGCATTTGAAAGACGTTCAAATGCACCGAATACTCGTTGTTGCTCATCTTCGGTCATGCCCGTACCGGTATCTTCAACGATAAGTTTCAGCAAACCGTTATCATAATCCGCTGCCAATGATACACTACCGTTATCCGTGAACTTGATGGCGTTTGACAACAAGTTGTTGCCGATTTGCAGGATACGTTCCTTGTCGGTCAAAACCACCGCATCGGTGTGGCTCTCCACTATCAAAGTCAGCCCCTTGTTCATGGCAATGGGCATGAACTCCGTTTCAAGAATATGCGTGATTGCGGAAATCCTGCAAGGGGAAAGGTTGGGTTGCTCCTTGCCGTTGTCCAGACGGAAGAAATCCAGCAGCGTGTTGAGCATCTCCCGCATACGCTCGGAAGATTGCCGGATATTATCCACATACATGGTGCTTTTATCCGCGCTACAACTTTTCTGCATCAGTCCGGCATAGCCTCATTTTGTCAATCGTATTTTTTCGTGGTAGAAGTAGTTTACGATGACAGGTTTGCCTTTTTCCGAGCGTCCGTATGGCAGATCGTTTATACGATACGGGAAGCCCTGCTCCTTGGCGTAATTTGAAATGTCCTGCTCCAATGCCTGCCAGTATTCAAGCCTTTTTTTATTGTAAATTTCCTCGTAAAGCGGTATGAGGTCAGGATACTTCTCACGGATATACGTCATTATCCCGCCTTTGAACTGCCCGCGTAAATTCAGGTTTTCAAGCCAGATTAAATCAGCATAATCTTTTACCTCCTCTATTATTGCCTTTACGTCTGTTATTCTGGGGAATATGGGCGAGACGAAGCATACGGTGCGGATACCTGCCTCGTATGTCTGACGCATCGCTTTCAGACGGCGTTCAATGCTTACGGCGTTGTCCATATCTGCGCAGAACTGCTCGTCGAGCGTATTGACAGACCATGACACAGTCACTTTGGGAAAACTCTTCAACAGGTCGAGATCGCGAAGGACAAGATCGGACTTTGTGCATATCATAATCTCGGCATCGCTTCCTCGCAGCTCTTCGAGCAGCCTTCGGGTACGGTGGAATTCTTCTTCATACGGATTGTAACCGTCCGTCACAGACCCTATTACAACACGTTCACCGTCGTATTTATGAGGATTCGTTATCGGCTTCCAGTTTTTTACATCTAAAAACGTACCCCACGGCTCGGTGTGCCCGGTGAACCGTTTCATGAACGATGCGTAGCAATACCTGCAGGCGTGGGGACACCCTACATAAGGGTTGACCGAATATCCTCCCACCGGCAGAGAGGATTTGGTCATTACACTCTTTACATCTATTTCCTTTATTGTATCCATATTCATTGTATTCGTCTGGTAAATTGTTCCGGCAATTCCTGAATCATTCTTTCGTCGCCCATAATCGGCAGCAAATCCTCTTTCATGAACACCGGTATGCCATGAGCCTTTGCCTGTTCTGCAATGCTAAGCACCCATTCGGGGCGCGAATATGACTTTCCTTTTCGGTTTCCGGTCTCTGTGCCTATGACAATCCAGTCAATTCCCTCGAAATCAATCTCGCCGATATCATCGAAGAGAGGTTCAAACGTGACATGGTAGTGTCGTGCTTTGATATTCTTTTTCAAATCATCAATCCTCCTTTTCTCGGAACTGCGCGTAACGGTCACGCCCATCCATACGTTCTCGTCGTCAGAGGAGAAACTGATTTTGTCAGGGCGCTTCGTCAGAAAGATATAGGCGTGCTGGGGATTGCTGCTGATCCGCTCGAAAATTTCTGCGTTCCATTCAGGCTTCCAATCGGAGAAATCGCTCATTCCTGTCATGAGCCACACATGAGGACGGGACGTATCGATGATGCGCAGTTTTCGTTCCATGTATTCAGGCACGGAAAAGTCGTCGGTAATGTGGAAACGGCGGCAGTTGTTACGGGCATAGCAGTAAGGGCATCCTATAGTGCACCCTACCACTATGTTCATGTTTTTTATCAGGGATTTAATGCAGACACTCATAACACAACTGTTTCTCCGTCCTCCGGGATAATCAGCCGGCTCATGTCGGCTTCGTGATGCGTTGCCTCATTGCGCAGAATTGCACGGGTGGTCTGGCAATGGTCGATGGCATCCATGTGTACGGCTATCAGCTTGATATGCGAAGGCAATTCGTCAAGTATCTGCATCACTTCGTTCTCGTCGGGGATGATAGGACCGTCCGTTTTGGAAAATTCGGGAAAGATTGCACCTCCGGAGTTTACCACGATATAGTCAGGATTGAACCGTTCCACGGTGTCTCGGATACATGCTTCCCATCGGCAGTCACCCATTATATAAACGGTCGGGAAGCCCTCGGCTTTTAGCACATAACCTGATACAGGTCCCATCATCTGCCCGATCTGCCCGAAACCATGATGTCCGGTCGTGCGGTAAATGGATATGCCGTCTATTGTTTTTATTTCTTCGATGGGTATCACATTTGTAAATCCGTCGTTTCTGATGGCGTCCGCGTCCTGGGGCTGAACGTAGAAAGGAATTTCTTTGGGCAAATGTGTGGGGACACTCGGCTCGTAATGGTCGATGTGATTGTGGGTCAGGAGCACCATGTCCACGCCTCCGATAATATCCTGAATAGGAATGGTGAGGTGTACCCTCGGTGTTTTATTCACACCGAGGGCCGATATCAAAGTGCCTTTGTCGGCTAAAACGGGGTCAATTAGCATGGTGTGTCCCGCATACCTGATTTTCAAGGTGGCATTGCGCACCAATTGTACTGTAGATGTCTTTTTCATGACTATATGTCTTGTTATTGATTACGGGTGCAAAGTTCGGAAGAATCCGGCGAAACATCTATGCCTGAAAAAACGGTAATTATGCCATTTTGATAAATGAAATTATTATCTTTGCAAAAACGACAAGGATATGGACGAGATAATCAACCCTGATCGACTGGTCAGCGTACCGTTCAACAAGACACGCTGCGGCGTGGATTTTTACATCAATACTGCCATAAACAAGGACATCGGACTTGTGCTGACAGAAAACAAGCGGTTTAAGACAGACTTCTTCAGCTTCTACTTTTTCCGTAAGGCAAACGGATATTTGCTACTGAACTTCCGCAAGATTGAACTGCGCGACGGCATGGTTCTCCTGCTTTCACCCCATCAGCAACAAGAGTGGCATGTAGATGAGACGGCGTTGGATTACACGTTCCTTATATTCCGCGAAGATTTCATGCGTACTTTTATCGCCGACAAGTTCTTCGTTTTTCGCCTTTTGTATTGTTACCAGACAGATACGCCGCCTTACATCAATGCCACACATGACGAAATGAAGGAATATATGCGGCTGCTCGGAAAGATTAAGTATGAGCTGATGAATCCAGTGTCCGATACGTACAATATCATTGTTTCCTTACTATATTATCTTTTGCTGATTATCAATCGTACATACGCTGCCGCCTATTGCTTGCCCGCTGAAATTGCTAAAAACAATTTCGCTTTTCGGTTCAAGGACTTGTTGGAACAGAATATCCGCACCCACCAGCGGGTGCAGGAATATGCAGACATGCTTCATGTCAGTCGCATCACACTCAATAACTCAGTAAAAGCCCAATTCGGAGTATCAGCTACCCATTTGATAAAACAACGTCTGCTTGAGGAACTGAAGAACGAATTGCTATTCTCCAACCGCACTGTCAGTGAAATGGCGGATGATTTCAATTTCTCTGATCCGAGCCATCTCATGCGCTTCTTCAAACAGCAAACAGGCAAAACATTTACTCAGTACATGACGGATTACAATAAAGGCATATACGAATAACTTCTTAATATAGTCGATAGCGGCTATCGAAATATGGTTGTTGATGTTCAGGCGTTTTTGTACTGCATGAACCATTTTACGATTTCTGGATCTTCGTGCGAGCCGAGTAAGAAAGGCTTGTCGGTATCCAGCGTCTTTATCCGTGCCATGTCGTCGGCCGACAGGGTGAAGTCTAATATGTCGAGATTCTGCTTCATGCGTTCCGGTTTCACAGACTTAGGAATAATTATGCACACTGATATTTATCGCGCCCGGACAGGTGTTCGGTGCGGAAGATGACGGCATGCAGTTCCAACCAGATGGCTACCTGCTTATGTTCCATCCCGACCTGCTGCGGAATACACCTCTCGGGCGGATAATGCGTGAATATTCGTTCTTTTCCTACGAGACAAACGAGGCATTGCACCTTAGTGTGGAAGAACGGCAAATCATCATGGATTGCTTCCACAAGATTCAATATGAATTGAACCATCCGATACACCGTCACAGCAAGAACCTCATCACAGACAGCATCAAGACGTTCCTTGATTACTGCACACGTTTCTATGACCGTCAGTTCATCACACGCGACAACCAAAACCGAGACATCCTCGCAAGATTTGAGCGGTTGCTTGACGAATACTTCCATGATGGGGCTGCTAAACGGATAGGCTTGCCCACTGTACAGTATTGTGCAGACAAGCTCTGCCTCTCGCCCAACTATTTCAGTGATTTATTGAAAAAAGAAACAGGTTCAACCGCCCTGCATTTCATTCATGACAAGTCTATTGAAATAGCCAAGACGGAACTTGCATCTACAGACGACACCGTTAATGAAATCGCCTATAATCTCGGTTTTCAGTACCCGCAACATTTTACCCGACTGTTCAAGAAAGAGGTAGGTTACACTCCGAATGAATATAGAGCGCAAGTGTCGTGAGAATTGGATTAGTACAGAATATTAGAACCCAACACCTCTCTTGCGCTTAACTTTCTTCCTTCTGCGAAGTATATCCACCATTTCCTGATTGGCTTCCGCATCAGCAGTGTTATAAGATGAGCCACTGCTTTTTAGCAATCCCCAAGAGCCGTTGAACAACTCGCTTTGTGCCGTGCCGGACGGTGCGCTTGGTGTAGCCGTTTCATATATTCCGGCTGTTATTCCCATACGTTCCCTGCATCTGTTGTGCTGCAAAGCCGCGTCAATCTTGGAATAACTGAAACGCCTGTCCACTTTGGAGCCGTTGAAATGGTAGCCATTCATGGAGAATACAACACCCTGCACCTCGCTGGTCTGCCCCTTATGCTTGAAATGTACTTCCACTCCCTGCCGTTTCAGGTTGGCGATAAGCACGTTCCAGTTGCCGCATCTGCCGACTTCCATTTTGATGATGTCGTAAAGCGCATATTTCGTCCTGTCTGGCTCTTTCAGGCGGTTGCGTTTGACATTGTCCTTTCCGCCAGCCATATGCAAGCCGTATTTCAAGGTCAATTCCTTGCAGATGCAGGTACTGCGCAGACGCTCGTGCCTGTCCGATATGGTATTGCCGTTGTTGTCTATGCGGTTGAAAGCAATATGCACGTGCGGATGCTCCTTGTCGAAATGCTGGGCGATGAAGAACTGCGTATTCTTGATTCCCATCCGTTCCATATATTCAAGCGCGATGCCTGCCATGATACGGTTCGTCAGCCGTAACTCATCCTCTTTGGAAAAACTCAACGCGATATGTCCGACAGGTTTTGTCACCTTATCGTTCATCCGTGACTGGGCATTGAAACTCATGGCGATAGTTTCCAGATTTTCCATAAACAAGCCTTCGCTTGCTACTATCTGCGTATCCTTCTTCTTGTCGATGATGTAATCCACCGCACCCTTGAAGTCGCTTCCTTTTACGATTTTCGCCATCATATCCCTATCTTGGTTATAAGTTCATGAATCCTTGCCACTGCCACCTTGCAGTCCCACCGTTCATCGTGGAAGCCTCCGGCGTTTGCCTTACGCGCAAGCTGGTTGAGATTGTTAGCCATGCCGCAGAGTTGGCGGATGTATCCGGCATGTTCCTCCGACAGCCGTTCTTTCACATGACCGTTACGGAAACATTCCCTCATGTACTCGCTTGGTGATACGCCCGCCTCATGCGATCGTGTCAGCAGGCGGAAGTAGTCGGCTGCCGTCATTTTCACTGCGATACGGTATTTCAGTTTCTCGGTTGCTGTTAATTCTTTGTATTTTCTTACCTGCCTCAAATCCGCAACTAAGCCCTTCAACGTCCTTCTTGCGTGTACACGTCCTCTCATTACTGAATTATCAGATAAATTGAGGCAGAAACACCCACTTCTGCCTACAACATCCCCTTACCCCACAATGCGACTTGAGACAATACGCAGTATCATACCCATAAGTTGTAGGCGTTATCCAAAATCAGTCTGAAAAATATCTGCGTAAGCATTGTTACAGGTATAGATATTCAGCACATACCGCCTTGATGTCCTGATCCACTTGGCTGGTACAGAGATAAACCTGAAGACAAACGCTTTTATGCGACTTGTTGCATTGAGTCCGAACCTCTTTACGTCAAGTCTTTGGATAATGGCCTTGTAGAAGTTACGGATAAGTGCTGTAAGAAGAAGGAACACAGTGTTCTCGGCCATGAAGGATTTGGGCAATCTGTCCCACCCGAAACCATTGTTCATATCATCAAAGATACGTTCCTTTCCTCCACGAAGGTTATAGAACTCGACAATTTCTCTTACGGAAGATTCATAGTCGTTAGTCAGGATACAACGGTATGTGTATTCTCCTTCCCAAAGATCCTGCACACCATCCATCCGTTTCTGTCTTTGAATCACAAGTCGGTATGCTTTACCCTTCCACTTCTCAACAAGGATAGAGTTCAATTCAAACTCAATGCCATTGATTTCCTCAGTCTTCCAGCCTCTGAGAGCAAATATGTCATTGTAGAGCGAACTGCAGCGGTTAGTGCGGATATAGAAGGACTTGCAGTGTTTCTCTATTTCCTCCACGATTTCCTCGGAACATGATCCGCAATCAGCTCTGAAACGATTGATAGTGAGCCTGTTCTGTTCAAATCTCTCAAAGAACCTCTTCAGCGTGTCCTTCTGATGAAAACGAAGGTTTTCGTTAAGCCAGATGAGCAGAGCTAAGTTTACTTAAGCTCTGCCATGGCGAGAAAACGTGCCATGAAATGGAACTTTTGTGTTACCATCGCTATTCTCAATGCCAACAATCAAGTCACCAATAACCGCCACGCCAGGGCGATAACCAGAGAACTTCTTGTATGTAGGCTTTGCATCATACTTCTCACCCTCTTTCAGTTGGTCAGATGCAAACATACAATTGAGCAGTAAAGTATTGAGAGTGTCAGCCGTGTTGAAATCGTAGTTCTTACCCGTATCTGATGTGTATGAGATGTTTTCTTGCGTCAGTTCCTTTATCGCTCTGAGGATAGTATCAGAACTACAAGTATGAAGTGTCGGATGAAGCGAGAGATGGTTCATCAAATGAGTAGTGACATCCTCAATACATGAGCCACCACAGAAGTAGATACTCATGAGAGAACGGATGATTTCGCTGTACTGATAACCTAACGATCTACACCTTAGACCGAGGGTTGAGTCGATTACAGATGACAATGTGGAGTCAAATTGCTCATCAGGTAGGGCGGAAGGATTTCGAGGAATTTGGACGACGCATAGGGTTGGGCAATAAATTGATAAAGCGTGAGCTTGATGAGTTTGTCAAAGAGAAACCATTGGTGCAAGTATTGATAGACCGTTCCTTTTTATCGGAAGAACTGAAAAAGTAATATAGGATGTCTATGGGGTACAGGTGTAAGATGCTTTCTTTCTGATGAAGGGCGGATAAAGCATTCTTCAGGAAAGTACTTCTCCTTTTCCCATACCGGTCATACCGTTAAAACTGATTGATAATTATGACGCGTATGTTGGCCGGTATGCCTATCTTTGTGGCAATGAAAACAGAGAAAGGATTGATTTTGTAAGTATTATCATGGCAAAAGAACTGATTCGTGTCCCTAGGGTGCTTGGGGAAAGCTATAATTCCGTGCTGATTGAACGGTTGTATGAGGCAGGTGGAAATGTCATGCTCGATCTGATCATATACCTGGGCAGCTATCACCTCAAAGACTTGTTCGGGACTTCCTGGTTCTCCGTAGAAGACTTCTGCCGTAAGATGGGGTATGACCGTACCAACTTGCAGCGCAAGCTGGATAGCCGGCAGCTCGCGGCCATGTTCGGAAAGAATATGCAGCCGGAATATGTATGTACCGACACGGCAGGACAGAGAATCAGCCATCCTATCGAGACGGTTTTTGAGGCGGCTCTCTATAAACTGGGATTGGAGAACCTCTGCTATCCGACCATTGGCGAGGATGGCCGTACATCCTATAATTTCGTGCAGATCTTGAAACGTTTCGACATAATGACCGATTTCAAGACGAAGAAGTCAACGAAAAGGCTGTACTCGGCAGTGGTAAGCCCGGAGATAAAGAATTTCATGTTCTCGCTCTATAACCTCTTGGAACTTCAGGATTACCGTAGCCTGCCCAGCCGTTACCGCTATTTCTATCTGGAACTTTCCAAGATGGTTTACCTGATCAAGTATAAGACCACCAAGAATGAGGCTCCTTTTTATGTGCTGACAGTCGATCAGCTGGCTAAAAAGCTCGGCATAGAGATTGCCGAACCCAAAGACCGGAAAAAGAAGGTCGCCTCGATACTGAAAAAGATGAATACTTACCTGAAATATACCAATTTCAATTTCTCTTTTGTGAAAGGCGATCATGAGAGATGGGCATATACCGTGTTGTTCTCGTTTCCTAGGCATACGCTGCACTATTTTGATGAAGGACAATATGCTGTCGTGGTGAAGAAATTCTATAAGAACCTGCTTGGGCTGTATGTCGAGATTGCCTACCCGGACACGGATATGGCTGTCAGGAGGAAGAAGATCAAAGAGGTGGAGGAAGATGCCGGACTGTATAAAGAGTTCCTTTTATGGGCAAACTCCCCGGAAAGCGTAGAAAAGAAGAAACAGATATATATCAGTGATTTCGTGGCTGTATTCGGCAGGTTTCCGGAAGGATGGGCACAGGAAGAGTTGGAGAGTGCCAATGGAACGGAAGTTGCTCCTGCTCCTGAAGAGTTCATATCTCCGGAGACGGACGGGGCGGTGAACATGGACGATCCAGCTGTGTAGAACCGTCCACGTTTCACGGTTTTTTATAGAATTAGTTGTGTAGAAGTGTCCCTATTGGGGTGATTAGATGTGTGGAGTCATCCGCTTTGCCTGTTTTAGTTGTGTAGAAGTGTCCCGTTTGTTGCTTCTAGTTGTGTAGAACCGTCCACTCCTTTTGCTTTAGTTGTGTAAAAGCGTCCGGTTTCACTTGTCAGCTGTGTAAAACCGTCCACCCGTTAATGAAGGGAATAGGTAATCCCTGTTTTTTTTATATGTCGGTATATCAGTGAAATAAAAGAGAGAAATTTTTAAATAAAAGGTATCGGCTGTGTAAAACCATCCACCAAAATACATAATAAAGACCTAAACTCCTAACCCCTTTAAATATCCCCAAAGCGATAACATAGAAATGACTGGGAAAATAAATTTTCCCTTCACATGCCCTATACGTACTTTCGGAAAAAGATTTTTCGGAAGTATGTGTTGATTTTCACGCTTTTTTATATGATTGGAAGGCGGTTCTGTTCATCTTCTGTATCCGAATTAGTTTTTCAGGGCGTTCCCTTCTGACCGGGCTATTCGTTGCAAGTCCTCGTTACCCTCCAGGCTTTTCCCTGCTATCCCTAACGCTCTACGCTCCGGCTATGCCGGAAGAGAGGTATGATGATTTTTTCCTGAACTGATAGGAACATTGCGAAGGTAGGCGTGGCCGGAACGCCCGATATTGAAAAGCCAAATCTCCATCCTCCCATTCCGGGAGGTAGTATTTACCAGTTCAATCCCGTTCTGATCCGTCTTTCCCGCTTTCTCTTCAATGCACTGTTCCCAATCAGTTGAGGAAAAATTTATGGTTGGGGCGACAAGCGATGTTTGCGAGTATTAATCTTTTAATTTTTGGCAGTATGAAAACGAAGAGAACCGTATTTGAAGTGAATGACGTTTATCGGGTGATGGAAAACAGCGAGTTGATTTATACCTTGACGAACAGTGAGAAACTGAAACGTGAAGAATATAAGTATGAACAGATGGAAATAGAAGGATTGTGCTTGTCTGATGTACTGGAAACACTAACACCCAGCCGTAAAAAAGTCGCTTATGCGGCGATTGAGCTATATAAACGGCTGAAAGAAGGGCAAGTTGAAAGTCCTGCGCTTTTATCCAGCAATAATGTTTATAAAATGATGCATCCTGTTTTGTGCGATATAGCTACTGAAGAGATGTGGGTGCTGTTGCTGAACAGTTCGTCCAAACTCATCCGTAAAGTCCGTATCTCATGCGGCGGGATAAATACCGCCCCTGTGGATATACGGGTTATCATGAAGCAGGCATTGTATTATAACGCCGTATCTTTTATCATGGTACATAACCACCCATCAGGAGCACGCAAGCCCAGCAGTGCGGATGACCGCTTGACGGAAGCAGTTAAAAAAGCCGCTGAAACATTAGACATCCGTTTGGTTGACCATGTGATTGTGGCAGGCAATAACTATTATAGCTATGCGGACGAGGGAAGATTGCAAAATAGGTAAGGTGGACGGGAGAAATCCCGTCTGCCCGGGATTTCGGCTTCGGGGTTCTTTTTTGGCAGTCACCCCAAAAAAGAACCAAAAAAATGCTTCCCGGACTATCGGATGCGACATCGTAAAATACGCAAAGACGTGGCTTTTCAGAATAAATACATATCTTCGCGCCAAAGGTGATCGGAATGAATGTATTTTCTACTTTTGATACAGGCGTTATGGTGGCTCTCTTACTGGGCATTGAGTTTCTTAGAAGTGATATCCGAACGATTCTCTATTGTAAAAGGAATGATCCCAGGATTCTTAAGAGTTGCTTATATACGCTGCTTATATTATTGACCAGCCTTTATTCTATTGTGGCCGGAGCCATGCTTCATCCGGAACCCGTACCTGTTTATGAGTTGATACCCGGTTTTCAATATGGGGTTTATGGCTTTTCTTTTTCGTTTATATTGCTCGCTGTTGCATGTCTTTATCGTAAAACATTACCTTTTGTCCTTTTGGGCTACGCTATGATATATGTGATCGGTGTATTGATACCACTACTTAGGTATGTAGTGTCTATGATGGATTATTTCACTCGCACAAGGGTATAGCAGGTTAATTTCTTGATTGTATCGGATTGCCCTTTCTGTGGGCTGCCTCCCCCGGCTTCTTTCCTCCGATCCGAGTCCGGCTTTTTGCTCGGCAAAGGTTTCGGGATTCCGCAAATGGCAAGTTACGGCCATGCGCCTTTACTGTATGGAAAATAACGATGAAGAAGTGTCTTCCCGACATTTTCCATAAGTGAAACTTGGCTTATTGCTTGCAATCCAGACCTTGATATGCCGAAAAAAGGCTCAGAACTCAGATGGGGAATGACATCAAAAAAAAGGTCGGCTGACCAAAGACCTTCCCGATACAAAAAATGAAAAGGTCTTGAATCTAGCTGAAGAATAAATCAGATGTTCAACTTAAATAATGCTAATATGGAAAATTTGATTACACAAATCAACAAAGAGAGATTGGTTAATAGCGACACAGCTCTTATGATGAAGGAATTATACTATTACGTGCCTTGTGAGTATTGGTATGACAAACAGGATAGGCTACGCACCGATATTGAGGGAAGGAATACCCCGATGTATATGTGCGAGTGCCCGACACTGGCAGCATGTATCCAATGGATGATACAGACTCGTGAATATACGTTTCAAACAGAACAAAACGTGGCGGTCTGGCATGTGGTTGTGAGGGCTGGAGATTATGTGTTGTATGACTCCGAAAGTAATGCGGACGCTTTTTGTTGTTTGGAAGAAGCATTGGAAAAAGCGGTACAGGAGTGCATGGAGTTATTGTATTAAAATTAAAAAAAATCAGTCCCCGTGAAGGGGACTTTCCTATAATCTTGCTGAGAGGTGGAATTGCAGACGATCTTTGAGAATCATCTTTGAAGGATGGGCAGAGGTTTATTCGTTATTTGTTATTTTTGTTCTCGGATTTCAGCGCAATTCCATTCCTTCTTAATAGGCGATATACTGTTCCGCTACTGCCTATGTTTAATATTTTCTGTATCTCCCTTACCGGCGTTCCGGATTCATAGAGTTGGATGCAGCTTTTCTGCTTGGCGATGTTGTTTTTGTTGATAAGTGTCTTTCTGCCGAATTTGACACCTTTTTCCTTGGCGATTCTTCTGCCTTCTTGGGTTCTCTCATAGATAAGGTCTCTTTCAAACTGAGCGAAAGCACCGAGAATGTTGTTCATCAGTTGGCCGATTGCGCCTTCCGTACTGATGTTGTCTTGCAGTGAGGTGAATTGGATGCCCCTATTCTTGAAATCTTCCAATAGCGTAAGGATATTCTTCAGCGAACGGCCAAGCCGGTCCAGCTTATATACGACAAGTGTGTCGCCTTCCCGGAGAAAGCTCAGGCAGGCATCCAGTTCCGGGCGGTTTTGTTGACGTCCGGTCATTTTCTCAGAGAAGATTTTCTCGCATCCGGCAGCCTTCAACGCTTCCAGTTGCATATCCAGATGTTGTTCCTTGGTGGAAACACGGGCATATCCTATTTTCATCCTGTTTTCGTATTTAAATGTGTAATGAAGGTTTTAATTCTTCACTTTTTCAAATATGAAGACATTAATTCTTCATATTCCTCACGGCTGTATTGGTTGAACCCCTTTTGCTTCATTGCCAAAAGAAGCCTTTCCAGTTCTCCGATAGTCACTACCTGTTTGCCGATAACGGTAAATTGTTCCCATTCTCCCTTTTCGTTGAGCAGGTATTCCCGGTGTGCAAAACAGTAAAGAGAACCATCGATGTCATTCCGTTTCTGCCATTGACGCAGGTGCTTCAAACTGGTGAAATCACGGGTGACAGTACGTGGAATGGGAACCAATACGTCAATTTCCATCTTGAATTTTATATTCTCTTCCGCTTCTCGCATGGGTGATTAGCTTATTTCATAATACATCAATTATCGTATGGGCAGGAAGTTCCAGTTTGGAGAAAGCAAACATTTTCTTGCCCAAATCCTTTAGCGATGCCCCAATATGATATACTTCCGTATTATCAATGATTAAGAAGCGGTCATGACTACTTTTGTAGGTTCTAGCTTCAATGGGAGGATATTGGTCATTGTGTTTGTTTAAATCAAGTTGGAGCTGTGCGTTTATTTTGTGTATAAATAGTAGCTGATACTCCACTGTTTCGTTTGCTCAACATGAGTAACACGGATTCATCTACATAGTTGTCGATAAGCACAAGTGAGCATTTGGCAGACTTTATTAAATCTGTAGCAAACTTATACGCATCGAATATCTGACCGTCAAAGAATATACCTTCCACCGGAGGCAATGAGGTGCGTACAAAGAAGTCTATCTTTGCATCATGTTCAGCAATGGTTTTCTCTATTTGGAAGAATCTATTGTTCATTCTATATTCCATGTCATTGAGCCGTTGGTTTATAGAATAACCTTTCAATAAATATTCTTTTAAAATTTTATTTGCCCATTGCCTGAATTGCGTACCTCTTACGCTTTTAACTCTGTATCCAACTGAAATTATTACGTCTAGACTAAAGAACTTGACAGGCTTATCGGAATTAGCAATGTGCAAAAAATGCACATTGCTTTTCTCTTCCAATTCCTTTTCCTTAAAAACATTATTTATATGTTTGGTAATAACGGTTCTGTCACGTTGAAAAAGTTCTGCTATCTGCGCTTGTGTGAGCCAAACGGTTTCATCTTCTAAACGTACTTCCAACCTTACAGCTTCATCCGGTTGGTATAGTATGATTTCTCCTTGCTTCTCCATTATATGTTTCGCTTTTATTATATTGTTGCAAATGTACGAAAAAGAAACGTTATAAAGTCTGTTTTTTCCGTAAGTATTACCTTAAAAATTTGTTCCCTTTTTATTTTAATAAAACAGAAACATTCTGCTGTTTTAAAAATCAGTTATCTGTTTGCTATTCATAGTTAGGGTATCAAATAACTAAAATTCAAATGGAAACGCAAATCTATATTTTATGCAGATTTGTTTGTTAGAAGCGGAGAAAAGGACACAAGACATGATAAGAATCATAGGTCGGGGAGCGCCGCACGGCAAGGGGGGCACTAGCCTCCCGACGAGTGCAGCCGTTGGCCGGGTTATCGGTGAAAATGGAAAAAAGTTGGCTTTTCTTTTGGTATTGTTATAACTTTGTCTATATTTGTGTTGTGATAATCAATTTTAAAGTTATAACATTATGGTAACAAACATTATTCAGATTGGAAACAGCAAGGGGATAATACTTCCTTCCGAGATATTGAAACAGTTGCGTTTGTCCTTGAAATCGGCTGTGAGCATTTCTTTGGACGGGAACAATATTGTGATAAAGGCACAACCACGGCAGGGATGGGCGGAAGCTGCCAAACGTGCCCATGAGAATGGGGATGATGAGTTGCTTATCCCTGATGTGTTTGAGGATGAAAAGTTTGAGGATTGGACATGGTAGAACAGTATGGAGTGTATTGGGTAGAGTTAGACCCTACCCGTGGGGGTGAAATGGCAAAGACACGGCCATGTGTTGTTGTAACTCCTTCAGATTTGAATATGTACCTTACAATAGTAGTCATTGCTCCGATAACCTCCACCATAAGGAACTATCCTTACCGGGTTCTGTGTTCTGTAGCCGGGCGTGATGGGGAGATAGCCACGGATCAGATTCGCACGGTGGACAAAAGCCGGCTGAAAAGAAAGATTGGAGATTTGAATTTCAGTGAGATAAAAAGACTGAAGGAAGTGTTTCATCAAATGTTCTGTGAATAATGGAAAGTGTGCAAATAACAGGTTATGTAGCGTATTCAAAAAAGATATTATGAAGCCAACTACTTATATTAATTGGGACGGTCTGAAAGACATTCCATTCTTCTACTGCGATACAAAGGAAGATGAAGAAAACAAGGATTTCGACATCTATTACCAGGGCAAGCTGGTGTTGCATGACTACAACCATTGCGGACACTACCTTTACACTGCTGCGCTGCTGTTCAGTAAAATCAGAAACATTACAGCCGACTGGGTGAACCTGCATAACCTTTGGATTCTGCGTGATTGCGTGCGCGAGAATTACAATCACGGCATAGGAGTGGACGACCTTATTTTCGGAGAGAATTTCGATGGCAAGAACCTCGATACACTCACACCGCTTACCAAGAAACGCTTTGATTATTTGTGTAAGCGGATTAAGGAACTTGACCCATACGCAACAATTTAACACTTCATTGGGCGAAGGCAGGGCTTGCTGCGGATGCCAGACTTTAAATAATCCATTGGATTAATTATCTTTGCACGCTAATTTTCAAATTATAAAGAAATGACTAAATCGGAAATCGTAAAGGAAATATCTGCCAGAACCGGCATCGACGGCAAAGCGGTGCTTGCTGTTTTGGAAGGATTCATGAACGAGGTAAAGACTTCGTTGGGTAAGGAGGAAAATGTCTATCTTCGTGGATTCGGTAGTTTCATAGTGAAGAAGAGAGCGCAAAAGACAGCTCGGAATATCTCTAAGAATACTACTATGATTATTCCGGCTCATAACATACCGGCATTTAAACCGTCTGACGAATTTTTGAAAATGGTAAAACAACAGAACGCATAATAGGTAAACACAATGAAAGATCAGTTACGATTATTGAGAGACTGTATCAATAATGATCGTCCGGCAGTTGTCTTTCAGGGAGACGATTTTTGCGCTCCTGAGATTTTGGAAGCAGCAAAAGAAATTTATCGTAAACATGGTTGTTCCGAAGAATTTCTTTTTGACTGGCAGCTGCTTATCAATGAGGTGAAGGCTTACCAGTTAGAAAGTCCGGCAACTGTCAAATTGCCGAAACTCTCCCCGACAGAAACGGAACTGGTGCGGGAAGAGATGACTAAACGCTAAAAAATATTCTCGTTTAATACGCACCTTTTATTCTTCAGGCAGCGTATTGAACGGGATGGGATTAAAATGTTGGCGAACCTGCTTTTTTCGAAAGTTCCTGCCAATAGTTGAAGTCACTCGGTGAAAGATGCTCTTGCATCCAGTCACGCATACCAATATCGTTTCTTTCGTTCACATATCTCGTAAACGGAATCATTGTCTTACATGCTTCAAATCCAAGCATTCTCATATGGCGTGAAATGTTGGGAGGAAGACCTTCCAACCACTCTTTATAATACATTATCAATCTGTTTTCTTGGATTGGAACCGCTTGTTGGTGGTAAATATAGCTGGCGTTTCCGATTCTAATATCTCTGGCCTTATTTTCCCGTTCTTCTTCAGGTAGCCGACTTAAATATTCAGCTTGTGCTATTCTGCATTTGGAGTTTGGATGTTCCATGGTATTTTATATAATTAAGACTCTTCAATGATACGGTTCATCAAATCACATATTTTTTGGCAGCTATGACGGTCTGCGCAAGCAGGATAGGGGCATTTCTCAAAGGATGCCTGATTATCCGTAACTATGAAACCTCCGGAACGACGTACATAACTTACCGGATGAAAATAAATATCTTCCTTTTTCGGCCTATAAGTACATAGTCTTATAAGGCTGTTCAGCTCTTTGCAAATTTGCTCACATTTTTCTTTGGGATAATGTGGCAAATCACTGAATGCTTCGTAGGGGACAAAGGCAAATGCTTTGTCATCCCACATGACAGGTGTGTAATTCTGTACCATTTGTTATTTGGAATAAGGATGGCTGGCAGATTCCGTATTTCTGTATCAGTTAGGTAATCCGTCACTATTTAAGTGCGCCTGGGCAAACTCCCGGAGGTTCGTTTCGGCAATGCACTTTTCATAAATCTCATCCAATACTTCTTGCATATTTTCTACTTTATTGAATTTTAAGGGGCTGCCGTTTGTTGCGGCTTGCCTTTCCAGTTGTTCGATGATACTGGGAAATATCCCACGCAATAAACCGACGGTAGCTACGGCTGTAGCTGGTTCTACCTCTATTGTAATCTTTTTCTTTTCCATATCGTTGTATTATGTTATCAAAAGTAATAATTATTAGGATATTGGTAAGCATTTCTTCTGAAAAACTTTTTAAAGATATTGTTTTAAGATGACATACTGTGTTTTTGCGTTCACGCAGTATTCTTTCCCACCCTCCCCTTCATCGGAATGACTGTTCTCATTTCCGGTTTACCCGTAGTCATCCGCTATGCGGCTGATTATGGGCAAACCAGAAAAGAGAAGTTCCAAACGTGGGCGGGATTGCAATGGTCATCATCCGGAGCTTCGGCATTGCCGAAACAACCTCCTTCTTCCGTATTGCAGCCCCGTCCTTTTACCGTTTGTCCCGGCAGTCCGTTGCTAACCCGTTCCCCCCTGCCACTTGTGGCAGGGAGATAGGAATACGGTTTTGCCTGCAAAACCGTATGGCTTGTTTTACTTTCCGTACTGCCCTTTTCCTAGTTTTCTGCCTCCCTTAATGTGCGTTTTTCATAGCCCCATCTGAGACCCTTTGTTTTTGAACGGCAAATTTATTTCGGTGGATGGATACGAAAGAGTTCCGGTCTTCGCCCTTTGTCCCGAAAAAAATAACGCCGGACGGCTTCGCTGTCCCCAACATTTTTTGTCGTCCAAAACTTTTCTTAATCCCTCCTTCCTTATTGTTGTGTGCCGTAAAAAAAAGGCTCATAAACTCAGATGGGGCATGAAAGCTCAAAAAAAAAGTCGGCAGAAAGAAAAGGCCATCCCGGAAAGGGGTTTTAAAAAAAGGTCTTTAAATCTAGCTGAAGCATAAAATTAGAAGTTTAACAATCCCAAAAAACAACGAGTTATGTCACGAGTACACTATTTAGAAGGAGATTATGAACAGTTAGTTATTAATGAAACGATAGACGGTCTTTTTTCCAGTTATCGTATAGACCGCAATTCATTGCCAAAAGGATTTTTCCTTTATGAGATTAGATGGGATGACAGCTTATCTTCATTGGCAGAGATTAGCCCCTCTGTGGTGGTGAATCATGCAGGTTCATTCATTACAAAGTCACCCCTTGAATTTGATGCAAACAATAGCATACGGATAACCTATACCAATTTTATCGAGTTCTGCCAGTTTGGTGAGTGGGCTTATGAGAAACTGGCTGTATTGGATTGTAATTCCGGTAATGTTGCGGTGATAAGCCCAGACAGGAGATTGCAGACCACTGAAGAGATTGAGATTTTTTTGAGTGGGCATTGTGGCTATCATCTGAGTGAGATTAATTGGATGGTGATGAAAGGCGATGTGCTGTTTTTGAACGAGAACGATTTTTAATGAGTATAACCGTAACTGCCTCTTGGAATGGGGCAATTACATAAAATATTATAAGTATGAAGTGGATAGATAAGATGGTAGAACGCATTACCCGAAAAGAAACTGCTTTAAATGACCACTTTTGTGTAAATCGGCATACGGTTGTATGTCAGAGTGGTATGACTGATTATGTTTCTGTAACGATTGATAATACCGATGGTTTTGATTTCGATTTTTGGACAAAACAACTTTGTTTTGAGAAGGACTGTAAATATCGCTCGGAGATAAAAGCGGCTTTTGATAAAATCTATGGCACAAGGAATATAGAATGTTGTGAATAATGAAGTCAGAAAAGTATGATACCAAAGGAGATAATGAAACTTTATGAAAAGCTTGCTTTCAGTCGGGGATATGAAGAAGCCTTTCGGGATTTTTTGGATGTTTGTCTTTACTATTTGTCTGTCGGGATGTTGGCGGAGGATTATCGTAGAGTGGAAAAAAGATATAAGCCATATGAAATGGAACTTTTTGTTCAAATGTTTTATAGGGTGTCTGAATATTCGGAAGGATTTTGCGATGTCTTGGGAGATATGTTCATGGAGTGTGTCAGTCATGGGAATAACGGACAGTTCTTTACCCCGATACACGTTGCTGATTTGATGGCATGTATGGGGGGAAATAGGCTGAAACCTAAACAGTCGGTCTGTGATTCGTGCTGTGGTTCCGGCAGGATGCTACTTTCCGCTGTAAAAAAATGTGCGGAAGAGAATGATGGAGGAAGGCTTTTTTGTTATGGCTCGGATATAGATTTGATTTGTGTAAAGATGACCGTTGTCAATCTGATGATGAATAGCGTACCCGGTGAAGTCGCATGGATGAATACATTGACAATGCAGCATTGGAGAAGTTATCATATAGATTTACAGCTGATAGCCGGAGTATGGTTGCCTATTTTAAAGATAACGGAAGCAGGTGACACTTCTTTTATTAGGAAACTTGAAAATGCAATGGAGGATAATTCTGAATTGAAGAGGTCGATTCAGAGCAACGCAAGGGCTACGCAGCTGACTTTTGATTTTTGACAAGATAAATATGTAAAAAGGATTTTGGTATGAAAGCAATAAGAACAAAAGAGGTGAATGAGAACGTCAAAGCGGCGAACAGTTGTTTGCGTAAAGCGAAATGGCAGGCTAAGGAATTGGCTGTTTTTACAGGTGAAGTAGTGCGTCTGATGGATAAGGAAGGGCATTCTCTACAAGGGTTCTTTAATCGGGTGGAGTTTGTTCTGGTGGACGGCACTATTAAATTCCGTGTAGTTATAAATCCTATTCTTGAATGTGAGAACTGTATAATGGCTTCTTGCCATGAAGACTATCTTTATGAGGTGGTCTCGGTGGAAAAGTTTACCTATAAAAATTATAGGTATCATTTGTAATGATATTGTATTTTAATGATTATAAACTGATTTATATTATAACAATGATGGGCAAAATTAATAATATTCCCGTTTTGAATGAAGATGTTATTCGTTTGGTTGTACTCAATGAGGAAATTATTGGGTATATCTATCCACGAAGGACTTCTTATGTGGTGGCATTGGAGATAAAGCCGGGACGTACTACCTCTTTGGCTACATCTGTCAATAAACAATGCATGGTTTTGTTGAGTGATAAGGTTCGTTTGGCCACGGAACAGGATTTCGATGATTTTCATATATGCTTTGATGGTTTCAGAAATAACACTATGTATTGTTATAATCAGGGAACGGAACCTATATACCTTCAATGAAGCACATTCTCCCTTCTTTTGGATTAGGGAAGGGAGGGTATTTTGCTGTCCGCTACTTTTTGGCAAGCACCCCAAAAAAGTAGCAAAAAACGCTTGGAGTTACTGGTAATCCCATTAATTTGCGTTCACGCAGTATTCTTTCCCACCCTCCCCTTCATCGGAATGACTGTT
>NZ_QTMM01000027.1:0-15009 GCF_003635445.1 Parabacteroides sp. AF17-3
GAACTTTTGGTTACTTTTCTTTCAAGAGAAAAGTAACATTCAAAACTGATAAGATGTGAAACTCTCAAATAGGATAATAACTAAATAGAAATGTTTAAACAAATCGCTTTACCATACTTCCTCTTGCCGCTTCTCCTGGCCCTACTTTTTATGGGAGGCCTGGTGTACGGTGCCGTTTCCATCCCGCTGGAGAGCGTGATCGATATCCTTCTGGGGAAAGACGTGGGCCGGCCCGCCTGGCAGAATATCATCTTGCAATCCCGTTTCCCGCAGGCGGTTACGGCTTTGCTTGCCGGAGCCTCGCTGGCTACCAGCGGCCTGTTATTGCAGACTCTGTTCCGTAACCCGCTGGCAGGCCCTTCCATCCTGGGGATCAGCGACGGGGCAAACCTGGGAGTCGCGGCCATCATGCTCTATTTCGGCGGGACGCTCAGTATGGTGACGGAGTTGCCCATCAGCGGTTACCTGGCGGTTATTATCGCTGCCTTTGCCGGTGCCGCTTGTATCCTGGGACTGATCATCTGGTTTTCGGCAAAGGTGAAGAGCAATGTCATGCTGCTGATCATCGGTATCATGATCGGTTACCTGGCCTCTTCCCTGATCTCCGTCCTGAATTACTATGCCTCGACGGATAAGGTGCACGCCTTCGTCATGTGGGGCCTCGGCAATTTCTCCGGCGTATCGCTGATGCAACTGCCTTATTTCCTCCTGTTCACGTTGACCGGACTGCTGCTGGCAATCCTCTTGATAAAGCCGTTGAACGCCCTGCTACTGGGCGAAATGTATGCGGCCAACCTGGGGATCAAGATCAAGCGGACCCGTATTGCCATCCTGTTCTGTACCGGTTTACTGACGGCTACGACGACCGCTTTCTGTGGCCCGATCTCCTTCATCGGACTTGCCGTGCCGCATATCGCCCGTCTGATGCTGGGTTCGTCCAACCATAAGATGCTGGTGCCCGTCACGATGCTTGCCGGTTCCTGTATCGCCCTGTTGTGTAATATACTGATGGTGATGCCCGGAACCAATAATATACTCCCGTTGAATGCCGTAACCCCCATGCTGGGTGCGCCGGTCATTATTTATGTGATTGTGAATCGTAAAAATATCCAATACTTCGACTGATGAATATGCAAGAACCTGTAATAGAAGCCAGCCGCCTCAGTATTGGCTACCTGCTGAAAGGCGGAAAGCGCAAGGTCATCCACGACGACCTGAACCTGCGCCTGCGACCGGGCGAAGTCACCTGCCTTCTCGGACTGAACGGTGCCGGAAAGTCAACGTTGCTGCGCACGCTCTGCGGTTTCCAGCCTCCCTTGAGCGGCGAGATCCGCCTGATGGGAAAACCGTTGTCTTCCTACTCTCAAAGCAACTTTTCACTGACGGTAGGTGTTGTACTGACGGAAAAGACGAATGCGGGCGGCATCACCGTTTACGAACTGGTGTCTTTGGGCCGTCATCCGTACACCGGTTTCTTCGGACAGTTGAAGAAAACCGATAGGGAGATTATCGAACAATCGCTGACGGCAGCCGGCATTGCCCATAAAGCACAAAACTACGTATCCGAACTGAGCGACGGAGAACGGCAGAAGGCCATGATCGCCAAAGCCCTGGCACAACAATGCCCGATCATCCTGCTGGACGAGCCGACGGCTTTCCTCGACGTTACCAGCCGGATCGAGACCATGGTGCTGCTGCATAAGCTGGCCGTAGAACAACATAAAGCGATCCTGCTTTCCACCCACGACCTCGACCTGGCGATCCAGATGGGTGATTGCCTCTGGCTACAGGAAAAAGGCCGTCCGATGGCGTGCGGTACGCCCGAAGACCTGATCCTGAGCGGCGCCTTCGAGTCTTTCTTCGGAAAAGAAGGGATTGTCTTCGATCCGTCAACCGGAAAACTGAATACGAAGGCACCCGTCGAACCGATAGGAGTGGAGGGCGACTTCCTTGTATCCTATTGGGTAGGCAATGCTATGATCCGTAACGGCTTCCGTCCTTCGGCAGTGAAAGACGGACAGCTCAATATCAACTGCCTCGACGCCCGTCATCTGTCACTGACCCTGCCCGGAGGGGAGGTGAAGGTCTTATCCGGGGTGGCAGCACTGGTCGAAACGGTAAGGAGAGTAGGACCGATCCCTACTGTTCGCACACTGCCGCATCCCGATGTGGAACACAACTGCATCCCGGTGCGGTAGCCAGCCGCATCCTGATGCGGAACTTCACCGCATCCCGGTGCGGTATCATGCGAACAGCAGGGGGCGACACCTCTCTCCTTGCCGGAGCAGCCTGCCAGCATAAGGGCGGGCGTGGTAACCTCCTTGGTGCACAGGGAGGAAAGGATGAATAGAACGAAAGTATAACAAGATAAGTGTAGATGAATTATGGCAAATGAAATAATCGGACGGCTGGAGAACGAGAAAGTGAGCCGCCTGCTGTTACAATATGCTATCCCGGCGGTGATCGGGACGATGGTAAATGCTTTGTATAATATTGTGGACCGTGTCTTTATCGGTCAGGGAGTCGGTGCGCTGGCTATTGCCGGACTGACGCTGACCTTCCCGATCTTGCTCTTCTTGCAGGCATTCGGCATGCTGGTGGGAGCAGGTGCGGCTACCCGTGTCTCCATCCATCTGGGGCGGAAAGCGAACGAGATGGCGGAAAAGGTCCTGGGAAATGCCTTTACGCTGACATTCATTATTACGATCATCACGGTCGTCCCCTGTATGATCTGGATGGAAGACCTCCTACTGGCCTTTGGCGGAAGCGAACAAACGATTCCTTATGCCAAAGACTACCTGAATATTGTGGTCCCCGGAACGATCCTGACTTCGCTCAGCTTTGGTTTCAACGCTGTCATGCGTGCATCCGGCTATCCGAAGAAGGCCATGTTTACCATGCTGATCGGAGCGATAGCCAACGTGATACTCGACCCGATCTTTATCTTCTGGCTGGATATGGGTATCCGGGGAGCGGCCATCGCAACGATCATCTCCATGCTGCTCAGTACCCTGTTCGTCATGAACCATTTTATTCAGAAAGACAGCATTGTCCGTTTCCATAAAGGTACTTTCAAACTGGAGGGCCATGTGGTATGGAATATCCTGACGATCGGTGTTTCGCCTTTCGCCATGCAGTTGGCGGGCAGCCTGGTTGTCGTTATCCAGAACTACGCCTTGAAACAATATGGCGGCGACCTGGCTTTGGGGGCCAACGGTATCATCACCAGCGTCGGGATGCTTCTGGTGATGTTGATTATCGGTATTGCGCAGGGGATGCAGCCGATTGTCGGCTTCAACTATGGGGCCGGTCAGCATAAGCGCGTGCAGGATACCCTGTGGCTGGTCATTATCACATCGACCGTTATTATGGGGATCGGTTGCCTGTGCAGTGTCCTGTTTCCGGAAATAATAGCCCGGGCCTTTACCAACGACCCCGAACTGATTGAGGTGACGGCAAACGGTTTGCGTATCAGCCTGCTCGTTTTCGTGGTGGTCGGTTCGCAGATCTCCATCAGCCAGTTTTTCCAGAGTATCGGTATTGCCTGGAAAGCGATGTTCCTGAGCCTGAGCCGTCAGTGTCTTTTCCTGATTCCTGCCCTTTTGACATTCCCGCATGTGTGGGGACTGGACGGGGTGTGGTACGCTTCGCCGTTTTCAGACTTCATTGCGGCCGTAACTGCCTGGGGTTTCCTGTGGTACCATGTTAAAAACATAAAAAGTAAGGGGATAAATTGAACTTACCGGCACGTTATTTGTCTATATATACAAAAAGAGATATATTTGACGCGGATGGCCTGGCTAAGAAAAATGTACATTGATGTTTTAATCCGCGTTATCTGTATCATCCGCGTCAAAAATATCTCGGTATCCGATTAACAATTAAAAAGAATAGAAGTATGAAAAGAGTATTATTATTGCTAGCTGTCCTGCTGTTTAGTGCCGGTTCAGGGACAATGATGGCACAACAGGATAAAGCAGCCGAGAAAGCTGCCAAGAAAGCAGAGAAAGAAGCCCGTAAAGCAGCCGAAGAAGCTGAAAATATGGCATTGTTCGAACAAGCCGTCCAGGCTCTTAACGACAAGGACTTCGTGCTCGAAGCCGATCGTGTGGAATTTAAACGCGGACGTTTTGTTTATGTCACTCCGAGTACCAACTTCGTCTCTATGGATGGCAACCGCGCAACTATCCAGTTGGCATTCAACGGAGCTTACGCAGGTCCTAACGGTATCGGTGGAATCACTGTAGAAGGAAACGCTTCGAATGTGGAAATGAAGACCGATAAGAAAGGCAATATTACTTTCAGTATGATGGTACAAGGCGTAGCCGTTTCGGCAAACGTGACTTTCCGTATGGTGAAAGGTTCCAACAAATGTACGGCCACTGTCAGTCCTAACTTCAACAGCAACCGTATTTCATTTACCGGTACCCTGTATCCGACCGAACAGTCTAACGTGTTTAAGGGACGTTCCATTTAACGTAACAGATAACACAGATAACACAGATCGAGCAGATTGACGCAGATATTTTAATTAATAAATCTGTGTTCATCTGCTCGATCTATGTTATCTGCGTGCTATTTGTATTTTAAACGATCACTCTGCCTGATTACTTCTTTATCTGGTCTACCGTGTGGAACAGCATGATCTGTAAAACCGGATTGGCGTCGTCATCGAGTGTTTCGATCAGTTTTTTCAATTCGGCATCGCCATGTTTACCTTCGGCTTCCTGTAAGGCGTAGACCTGGCGGGTACGTACGGCAATATGGCTATTCTGTGTCGTGTTCCAGTTGGTGATGTGCGGATAATCGTCCATCAGCGTCCAGTATGAATTGCCCGGATAGTCGGTCATCTTGTAGATTTGGTTGTCTTTCTTGTCATAGATGTAGTAATGCTCGTCGACATACGGCTTATACGAATGGCAACGCAGGATATAGAACATCAGGTAACGCTCGGTCTCGATCGTCGGATGCACCTGGGCAAAAGTGGTGGGATATTTGCTTTGGTCGATGATACGCGGAATGACCTGCAAGTCTTGCCGGATTTCAAAGATGGTATCATTGCCCAAATTAGCCATAAAGGCCCCTTTAGGACTCTTTACCAGGCTTCCGTAGGCCAGACGCCCGTGGCTATCGTGAGGCAGTTGGGTTGGGAAGCGGATCGGTAATTTTTTTACCGTGCTTCCGTCTTCTTTGCGGACGACCGAATAGCGCGGACCTCCCGGATTGTATCTGAAATAATTGAGCAGGAGCGAGTCGTTGAGGATCGTGATCTCTTTCGCTTTGTTGAGGAAGGTACGTTTGAAGTTCCCTTCGAGGTCGTAGACATACGTGCATCCTTTCTTTAGGTTGGCATCCTGAACGAAGATCTCTTTCCGGAGGGTATCGACGGCATAGCTGCTTATATAGCTGTATTCGCCCGGTCCTCCGCCCTTATGGTCGATTTTCCGGACCAGGCTGCCGTCTCTTTTGAATATATAAATAGCCGCTTGCTCTTCTTGTGCGTAGATGAAGTCGTTAGTCAGCAAATATTCGTTGCCCTCGCATGTCCCGATTTGCCTCAGAAGCGTACTGTCGTTGGTCTCCAGTGGTATATACAACGCATCGGAGAGATCGCTCAGGCGGATATTCGTTTCCGGATAATTCTCTTCTACATTAAAAAAGATAGGTTTTTCTCCTTCATACCAGATGGGAGCGGCCGGCAGTATTGTTGTTTCTGCCGTTTCTTCTCCGTTATCCGGTTGTGCGGCGGAATCTTTTTTCGTACCTGAGCAACCGGTTGCCAGGAAAAAAGTAAAAAATAGAAGAGGTAATGTTTTCATGTTGTAGTCTGTTATAAAGTTGGCGTAATATAAGAATAAAGAAGAGTCAGGCAATGCCTATGGCCGTTTTTTATACTTATTCGTCTCGTATATAAAGATATTTTGTAGATTTGTTCTCATTTATTAATTCTATTTATTCAGTAATTATGCAATTATCAATCGACCAAAAAGACATAGACAAATTCATCATGATAGGCGACAAGGTGCTTATCAAGCCGAAGAATCCGCAGAGTCAGACTAAATCAGGCCTTTACCTGCCGCCCACCGTACAGCAGGAGAAGATACAAAGCGGCTATATCATCAAGGTAGGTCCCGGTTTTCCGCTACCTTCGCAGAAGGAAGAGCATGAAGTATGGGAGAAGAAGGAAGACGAAGCCGTCCATTATCTGCCTTTGCAGGCGCACGAAGGCGATCTGGCTGTTTATCTGCAGAATGCCGCCTACGAGATTAAGTTTAACGACGAAAAGTTCCTGATCGTGCCCCATTCGGCGATTTTAATGCTGCTTCGCGACGAAGGATTGTTCGAATAAAGCCTTTTTCTTTGGCAAAATACTAATAGATTCACTTTTTTGATATATTTTTGCAAGCAAATCAACAAAATAAACTATCAACAGTAGCGATTAGAATGAATAAAATTGTAAGTAAAGAACATTTCTCTGCCAATGTCGTGAAGCTGGAAGTGGAGGCTCCTCTGATTGCCCGCTCACGCAAAGCCGGTCACTTTGTGATCGTGAAGGTGGGAGAGAAAGGTGAACGTATCCCTTTAACCATTGCAGGTGCAGATACTCAGAAAGGAACCATCACACTTGTGATTCAGGCTGTAGGCGGTTCATCCAAGAAGATCTGCGATTTGAACGTAGGCGATTATATTACCGACCTGGTAGGTCCGCTGGGACAGGCTACCCATATCGAAAAGGTAGGTACCGTAGTTTGCGCCGGAGGTGGTGTAGGTGTAGCCCCGCTGCTGCCTATCGTTGAGGCTTTTCATAAGGCAGGCAACCGGGTGATCGTTGTTCTGGCGGCCCGTACGAAAGACCTGGTGATTCTGGAAGAACAGATGAGTGCAAACTCAGACGAAGTGATCGTTATGACCGACGACGGCTCATACGGTACCCAGGGACTGGTAACAAACGGCGTAGAAAGTGTCATCAACCGTGAGAAGGTAGACCTTTGTGTAACCATCGGCCCGGCCATCATGATGAAATTCGTTTCAGCCCTTACAAAGAAATATGAGATACCTACTGTCGCTTCGTTGAACACGATCATGGTAGACGGAACCGGCATGTGTGGTGCTTGCCGTATCACGGTAGGCGGAAAGACCAAGTTTGTCTGTGTGGACGGACCGGAGTTCGATGCCCACCAGGTTGATTTCGATGAGATGCTTATGCGTCTGGGTGCTTATAAAGATATTGAAAAGAAATAACCACTGAAACAAATGACAACAGCAGAATTAATTGCAGCCCGCCGTTCCGAACCCTGGAGAGAAGAACTGCGCAAAAGCAAAAAAAATAAAGAACGCACGGATATTCCCCGTGTAGAAATGAATGAACTGGATGCCGAATACCGTAGTCATACCCGCCTGGAAGAGGTAAACCTGGGATTGACGAAGGAACAGGCCATGCAGGAGGCACAACGCTGCCTCGACTGCCCGAATCCGACCTGTATGGAAGGCTGTCCGGTAAGTATCAATATTCCGACGTTTATCAAGAATATCGAACGGGGTGAATTTCTGGAAGCGGCTAGGGTCCTGAAAGAAACCAGTGCCCTGCCTGCCGTTTGCGGCCGTGTATGTCCGCAGGAAAAGCAGTGCGAAAGCAAATGTATCCACTTGAAGATGAAAAAGGCTCCTGTTGCTATCGGTTATCTGGAGCGTTTCGCAGCCGACTACGAACGGGAGAGTGGTAATATCTCCGTACCGGAGGTAGCAGAAAAGAACGGTATCAAGGTCGCCGTAATCGGTTCCGGTCCTGCCGGATTGTCTTTTGCCGGTGATATGGCAAAACGCGGATACGACGTGACGGTGTTCGAGGCGCTGCACGAGATTGGCGGCGTATTGAAATACGGTATTCCCGAATTCCGTTTGCCGAATAAGATTGTAGACGTGGAAATCGAAGGCCTGCGTAAGATGGGAGTGAAGTTCGTCACGAACTGCATCGTCGGAAAGACTATCAGTTATGACGACCTGCATGAAGAAGGCTTCAAAGGCTTCTTTGCAGCCAGCGGTGCCGGTCTGCCTAACTTTATGAATATACCGGGCGAAAACCTGATTGGTGTCATGTCGTCCAACGAATACCTGACACGTGTCAACCTGATGGATGCCGCCAATCCGGAGAGCGATACGCCGGTATTGCAAGGCAAGAAAGTGGCCGTAATCGGTGGTGGTAACACGGCGATGGACTCTGTACGTACAGCCCGCCGCCTGGGAGCCGAACGTGCTATGATTGTTTACCGTCGTAGCGAAGAGGAAATGCCTGCTCGTGTGGAAGAAGTAAAACATGCCAAGGAAGAAGGTGTGGAATTTATGACACTGCATAATCCTATCGAATATATCGGTGATGAAAGGGGACGTGTCAAACAGATGCGTTTGCAGAAGATGGAGCTGGGCGAACCGGATGCTTCCGGACGTCGTCGTCCGGTGGCTATCGAAGGAGCCATCGATATCATTGATGTGGACGAAGTAATCGTCAGCGTTGGTGTTTCTCCTAACCCGCTTATCCCGCGTGCCTTCAGCGGCCTGGAAGTAAGCAAATGGGGAACAATCGTAGTCGACCAGGATACCATGCGTTCCGCTTTGCCGGATGTATATGCCGGAGGCGATATCGTTCGTGGTGGTGCAACCGTAATCCTGGCCATGGGCGACGGTCGTAAGGCTGCTGCCGCGATGGATGCCGGCTTACAAGGAAAATAATCCGTATCTGATAAAGATAAGGCCCGGTCTGATTGCAGGTCGGGCTTTTTTATTGTTTGTGAAAAAAACGTCAAAATAACTGTTATAAGCCGAATTTTAAGCGCTTACATCCGAAATGTTATTGGAATGTTGAATTAATTCTTATATTTGCGTCTAATGGATTATTCAGAAAAGACATATAGAGAGGTAAAGAAGATATTTATACAATAGTTATAAATATTGGTGTGTCTATGAAGGGAGGGCTGTGGCAGAAATGCTATGGCCCTTTTTGTTAAATTGTAAATATGATATTGTTTGCAACTAATTAATAGTTACATTTGCAAAAAGATTAACCAAATGGGGACTAAAGAAAAACTTATAGAACGTTTTAAGGCTTTACCGTCAGATTTCACATTTGATGAATTAGAAAAGTTTTTAAAATGTTTTGGCTATGAAAAATCGAATAAAGGCAAAACGTCTGGTTCGAGGGTGGTTTATAAGAATAAGGATAAACGTCCGATCATGCTGCATAAGCCGCATCCGGGCGATATCATTAAGACATACGCCATGAAGCAGGTATTAAATGATTTGATTGAAGCAGGATTTATTAAATGAAGGAGGCTACGATGAATACATTAACTTATAAAGATTATATCGGCTCTGTTAATTTCAGCGAGAAAGATAATGTCTTCTTTGGAAAGGTAGAAGGCATTAATGCGCTTGTGAATTTCGAGGGAGAAAGCGTGAGTGAATTACGGAAGGCTTTTCAAGAGGCTGTAGATGATTATCTGGCATATTGCGAAGAGGAAGGCATTGAGCCTCATAAAAGCTATTCAGGTTCTTTGAATGTGCGTATTTCGCCCGAAATTCATAATAAAATAGCCATGCTGGCTAAACAAGCAGGGATTTCTATAAATGCATTTATAAAAGAAGCATTGGAAAAACAAGTAGCATCTTCGTTCTGACACACGGCCTCGCTTTTAGAGCGGGGTTTTTTTGTTATCTCTTTTTGCAAAATAAAAAGCCCCGATATTGCAAGCAATACCGAGGCCTTTTGGAAGCGAGCGGAAGACGGGACTCGAACCCGCGACCCTAACCTTGGCAAGGTTATGCTCTACCAACTGAGCTACTTCCGCAATTAAATCAAACTGTACTCGAAGCGGGACTTGAACCCGCACAGCCGCAATGGCCAAAGGATTTTAAGTCCTTCGTGTCTACCGATTCCACCATTCGAGCATCCCTTCTCTTAGAGATGAGCGGAAGACGGGACTCGAACCCGCGACCCTAACCTTGGCAAGGTTATGCTCTACCAACTGAGCTACTTCCGCATTGTTTTCGTTTGCGTGTGCAAAGGTAGACGAAATTTTTGTATTTGCAAACATTTGACTAAAAAAATCTCTTTAGAGGATGATTTTTTTAATACCGGATTAATAATTTGTTCCCCTGCTGAGTGACATCGAATCTCGTTAATGCAAATTCTGACGGGCCATCTGACGGAGTTCCAGTACCATACGCTATTTCGTATTTGGTTCCGCACTTGGGGCATTCTGCCCAGCCGGTATTGTCAGCTTTGACCATTGTATTTTTATTTGCTTCGTGAGGACAGCAGAGGTCATAGGCATAATACTTGGTGTTACCGTTGGAATCGAATCCGCTAACTACCAGTACTCCCGAATATCCGAGCTGTGTACCGTAGTTCTGACCGCTGGTAGATGTTATTTCTTTAAAATTAAGAGCACCTACCAGGTCCTTGTCTTTGTAGGTCAAATCCAGTTCCAGATATACCCGTGCATAAGGAATGTTCGAGACGTTTACCTTATTGCACGACATCGCCAACAGTACTACCAAACAAAAAAATATTCTTTTCATATAATTATGCTAACAGTTCCTTTTCTGCTTCGTTTACTTTACTAAACGAGAAACCGTCAATAATATTTTGCATCAGAGCAGAAATACTATCATTGCATAGATTACCGATACTACCTTCGTGCGTATGGCTGACCGCTTTATTCGGAGTGAATTTGCCCGCTTCTATATTCAGACCGACCTGTTTGTAAGCGTCGCGGAAAGGCACACCCTCCAATACGAGGCGGTTCACCTCTTCTACGCTGAACAACAAGGCATATTTGTCATCTTCCAGAATATGGTCGTTCACCTTCACTTCGCGCATCATGTGTGTTACCATGCGGATACAATCCTTCAGTTCGTCGAAAGCAGGCAGGAACACCTCTTTGATGATCTGCAAGTCGCGGAAATAACCCGACGGCAGGTTGTTGCATATTAATGTAATCTGCTGCGGAAGGCCCTGTATCTTGTTGCATTTTGCGCGAGTCAGTTCGAATACGTCCGGATTCTTTTTATGCGGCATGATGCTCGAACCTGTCGTAAACTGGTCCGGCAATTTGATGAATCCAAAGTTCTGGCTGTTGAACATGCAAGCATCGAAGGCCAGTTTTGAAAGCGTTGCGGCAATGCCCGCCATAGCGAAAGCCACCGTACGTTCCATCTTGCCGCGTCCCATCTGTGCATAGACAACATTATAGTCCATCGAGTCGAAGCCCAGCAGGTCGGTTGTCATCTGGCGATTCAGCGGGAAAGACGAACCATATCCGGCTGCCGAACCCAGCGGGTTACGGTTGCAAACCTTATAGGCTGCCTGCATCATCTGCAAATCATCCGCCAGGCTCTCGGCATACGCCCCGAACCACAGGCCGAACGATGAAGGCATCGCAATCTGTAAATGCGTATACCCCGGCATCAGCACTTCTTTGTAACGGTTACTCTGGCTGATCAGCACCTCGAACAAGCCGTTCGTCAGTTCTACCAACTCCCGGATTTGTGCACGCGTGTACAGTTTCAAATCCAGCAGCACCTGGTCGTTGCGCGAACGTCCGCTATGTATCTTTTTGCCGATATCGCCCAGGCGGCGTGTCAGCATCAGTTCCACCTGCGAATGGACGTCTTCCACGCCCTCTTCGATCACGAACTCACCGCGGTCGGCCACGGCATAGATGTTTTTCAGCTCCGCCAGCAGAACCGTCAGTTCTTCTTTTGCGAGCAACCCGATGCTTTCCAGCATCGTTATATGAGCCATCGAGCCAAGAACGTCGTATTTAGCCAGGTAAAGGTCCATCTCGCGGTCCTTACCAACGGTAAATGTTTCGACTTCCTTGTCTACCTGTACATTTTTTTCCCAAAGTTTCTGAGCCATAATGCGGAGAATTAATAGGGCAGGGAGGCAATCACAGTTGATATTTTGTCGAGAGCGTCCTGCAACGGTTTTGATACCATTGGTTTGATAAACGGGTTCAGATCGGCGCGTATCGTCATTTTTAATCGCGTATCGGCCTCTTCCACTTGTTTCAGTTGAATCCACAAGAAGAGTGGCACGGGCGAGTTGGTTGTAGTAAATTTGATTGTTTTGTTCGGTTCGCGTTCTACGATCTGAAAAGTTATTTTACCTACGGGATCGACAGCGAAACTGCAAGAGTCGCTGTCGAACTCGAAGTCTTTGATTTTATCTTGTGGAATGCGGTCCTTCACCCGTTCCAGGTTGGAAAGGTCGGACAGCATTGCATAGACACGATCCTCGTTATAGGGGATCGTTTTGATCTCACTTACAAATTCTGTCATTCCGGGTCATTTATGATTAAACACCAGGATTCCAGTTTGAGGGATCCTTACGCCATTCTTGGAGGATTGAAATTTCGGATTCGTCGATATAATCCGTGCGTACGGCTTCTTCCAGGACTGCATCGTAATTGCTCAAGGTTGTCAACTGTACTTTTGCATCTTTGAATGCTTCTACAGCAACAGGGAATCCATATGTAAAGATAGCAACCATACCGACCACATCGCAACCGAAATTACGTACTGCTTGTACGGCTTTCAGACTGCTTCCTCCGGTCGATACCAAGTCTTCGATGATGACAACTTTCGAACCCGGTTTCAGTTCACCTTCGATCAGGTTTTCCAGTCCGTGATCTTTTGGGGTAGCACGAATATAAACAAATGGAAGTCCAAGCAAATCGGCTACTAATGCACCCTGTGCGATAGCCCCTGTGGCTACACCTGCGATAGCATCTGCGTTTTCATATTTTTCGCTGATTACGCGTGCCAGTTCCAATTTGATGAAACTACGAACAGCCGGATAAGAAAGCGTCTTTCTGTTATCATTATAAATGGGTGATCTCCAGCCTGAAGCCCAAGTGAACGGATTTGCCGGTTGTAATTTAACGGCTTTAATCTTTAATAATTTTTCTGCAACTAATCTTTCCAGTGTTTTCATACAATCCTACATATATATTTATATCAGTCTGCAAAAGTAGGTAAACAGAATGAGATAACCTTGTAGAACCTGAAAAAAATGAGGGGGTAAAAAGATGTTATTAAAAATAAAAAGGCCACCGGCCAGCCTTCGGGAGGCGTTGACCGGCAGCCTTATCCCTATGGCAGCCGCAGCCGTATCCTAAGGGATAGTTTCAAATACAGGGTGATCCCTTTCCGTGCCAGGCGGAACAGTAGGGCTGGGATAAGTTTTAGTAACGATAGCCGTTTTATCATCTGTTGACGGTTTAAAATGAAACAAAAAATTAAGCAAAGCAAGAATGAATTCGATGATTCGTTTGAATTTGGACATGGTCGTTTTAGGATTAAATGAATGATTAAATAATAATCTCAACAATCGCCCGTACCGTCTTCTCCATTTGGATCAGGCTTTGGCGGTAGGTTTCGCGGTCGTCGCCGTTTAGTTCGCTGATATACGGGCTGTAGGCTATCTCGCGGGCATAGGCTTCCGGGTTGTTGCTGGCCTGCCAGGCGGTACGGTAGTTGTTGCGGATCAGGCGGGCGAAGTCGAGAAAGGAATTTTCGCGGGTGTCGTACCGGCGGAAATCCAGGGAGTAGCTGCCGGTGTTCACTGTCGTTTTACCACCGTGCCAGTACTGGTTGCTGCAACCGTAGGCCGTCAGACCGAAATAATTGTTACTGCCCGTTGCCAGTTTGCTCATTCCCCATCCGCTTTCGAAGGCAGCCTGTGCCAGTATCACGGTGGGATTCATGTTGAAAGAGGCTCCCGCGGACACGGCGGCCTGCAGGGAGTTCTTGACGAAGTTGATTTGTTGTGCTGTCATAGTTTTTAATTGAAAATTGAAGATTGAAAATTAAAAATTACTCAATTTCCGGGCGGTCGCTTCCACCTCCGCTTCCGCCGCCTTCCGGTGTTTCCTGCTCCTTGCCGATGCGTTCGAGGCTTACTTTTTCGATCATGGCGCGCAGCTTATCGCCGGGGGTGAAGATGATTTTCGGTTTACGGATCATGTTGGCTTGAAAATCTTTTTCTTCGACTGTTCCGGAACTACCGATCGACAACCGGAAATTACCTAGTCTTCCAAGTTGAACAACTTCGTTGCGGAGTAAAGCTTCTTCCATCGCACGAATCAGGCCGAGAACAACCAGTGCCACGTCGCCGTCGCTCGCTGTGGAACGGTCGGCTATCAATTCACAGATGGAGTCGAAATCCATCATTCCGCTCACCGGAGCAGATGCGTAATAACGTTTCGCATCTGCCGTCGCTCCTTGGGTAAGGTCTTTTTTCAAGACCAGTTTGTACTTTACTGACATGCTGTTAAATGTTTAAGGGTTAGTGTAATAAGAACTTGTTTCTGAACTACATTGCAAAGATAATACAGGCTTTCTCCTTCATGGGAGGCTGCGGGATGGTGCGTAATGTTCAGTATGTATTTTTTATTTGATAAATATTCGTCTTTTGCGGAACAACGTATTGATATAATGCTTATATTGTGGTGTGTTAATATTATAATTTATAAATAATTATGGAAGACAAAAAAACAGAAGTTTCTCCCTGGAGGAGAGCCTATGGCGTAACGGAATTCGCCCAACTGTATTTTCCCGGTCACACGCCGGTTGTTGCCTATAAACGTATGTGGGAATGGATACGCACCTCCCGTGGATTGAAAGCCAAGCTGGAGGCCGTAAACTCGAACATATGGTTCGTTACTCCGGTTGCATCTGCTTTGATCTTGATGATGTGTTGTTGCCACCTGAGCAAATTCTCAGCCAGGCTGCGCAACTCGGTTATGTGAAAGCCGGGCATATCAGTCCTTCCCATACGGGAAACAAACTCTTCGTGCTGGTGGACAGCGATCAGGAACATCATCTGCAAGCATTCGAACAGGTACGGGCGATGATCGAGAAAGACCTTCCCGGTGTAACGGTGGATATCTCCGGCAAGGATGCCAACCGCGGTTGTTTTGCCAGCTATGATCCGGATGCTTTTTATAA
>NZ_QTMM01000027.1:15019-56998 GCF_003635445.1 Parabacteroides sp. AF17-3
TTTTGCCAGCTATGATCCGGATGCTTTTTATAAAGAGGTTGCCGAAGTGGTGCATGTCCCGCAGGAAACGGTGCCGGTGGCGAAAAAGGCTCCGGCTGTCCGTCCGTCGTCCTATTCGGGCAATTCGCTGTCCAACTACATTGACAAATTTGAAGCAAACAATCCTTTTGCCGGTGGCGGCCGTCATAGCTTCGTGCTCAAATTGGCTTCGGCCTTGAACAGTGCGGGGTTCGACGAAAATGAAGTGATGGCCGAATGCCTGCGCCGTTATGTGGAACCGGACTTTGCGGAGAAGGAAATCCGGGGCATCGTCGCAGACGTGTACCGCCGTTACCGCTCGTCGCACGGCAGCAATCCCTGGTGCCCTCCGACGGCTTCCACTGGACAAAAGAGTCTCACGAGTGTCACGAGTCTCACCCCCATTTCTGAAAATCCGACTACAAAGGGGGAGTCGCCTCTAGGCTTTGATATTGATCCGGATGAAGTCGGTTTACCTCACTTCGACAGGGTGGTGATCGACCGTTTTCCCGGACTGCTTTCGGACGTCCTGAAGGTGGCTGCCGACGATCGGGAATACGACCTGATGCTCCTCTCTTCGCTGACCGTGCTCAGTACCGTCATGCCGGGTGTCAGCGGCATGTTGAAGAAGCAACTTTACAAGCCTCCTTTCTATACATTAATTATAGGACCTTCCGGAAGCGGTAAGGGATGTATCAATGTTGTCCGTAAGCTGGCCGATCCCTGGCAAGACTACATCTTCGATATTTCGAAAGCGATGGTGAAGGAATACGAGGAGCAAAAAGAATTGTCGGACAATTATAAGGCGCAGGTACGTGCCGCGAAAGGAAAGAAGCCGGTAGGACTTCCTCCGGAAGAGCCGGTGCCGGTCTGTCAGAAACGTTTGCATATGAGTGGTTACACGACAACGGCGCGTATGATCGAGCAGTTGGATGTGAACAGTCCTTATGCTTCGTTTTTGTACGAGACAGAACTCGAATCGGTAAACAATACGATTATGCAGGACTTCGGAGGGTATAGCTATGTGTTGAACCAGGCTTTCCAACATGAACGGATCGGCTGTTCATCGAAAACCAACGGGACTTCTTTTATTGAGTTCCCCGAATTGGGTTTTCTGGCAACGGGCACCCCTGGCATGTTGTTGAAGCTGATCCCTTCGACCGAGAGCGGCCTTTATAGCCGTCTGCTGATTTACCGTATAACCGGCCGTGCCGATTATCAACCGCTTACATCGGTCGACGATACGATGTGCAGCGTGCGTTATTTTGAAAGGCTGGGGCAACGGGTGCTTGATATGGCGGTGCATCTGGAGAAGTCTCCGACCTTCGTTGTCTTTTCTGATAAGCAGCGTAAAAGGCTTGACCGTTACTTTGAACGTGAATATAATAATGTACGCGTATTCGGGAACGATGATGTTGCTTCGGTTGTGTTGCGCCATCGCTTGATTATCTTCCGTATAGCGATGACACTGACGGGAATCCGCAAGGGTGAAACGAAGAGTACGGCGGAAGAAATCGAGATTTTGGATGACGATTTCGATATCGCTTTCCATATTGGGACCCGCTGCCTGAGTCATTCGTTGCTGGTGAGCACGTCGTTGAAGCATAGCGATACGGATCAGCGTCATAAGTTGCCGGATGCGCAGGTCGACCTGTTCGATGTGATGCCGGATGAGTTTAAGACGTCGGATATAATCGATGAGGCCGGTGTCCGGGGAATTAGCCGTTCGAGTGTGTTCCGTATGTTGAAAAAAGCACAGGAATACAGCCTTGTCGTTTTAGTATCAACCGGTTACTATCGCAAGACAGAAAAAGGCAAAAATGTCAAAAAATGAAAAATGGGGGTGAGACTCGTGACACTCGTGAGACTCATTAACATTTCACCGACCTAAAACGACCTTTTTTGAAACGGATAGTTATCGCCCCGAAAACGAGTAGGCATCGGACTTCTGACGGATAAGCACCCGTTGGAAGGGTATTGAAGAAAACAGTTTATTCTACTGGGTTCGAAAAGTGCTTGTAAATTATGATTATTAATAGTTAGAGAAGTAGAAAAGACTGACTAAAAAAAAGGTTCCTTTTTTCTAGTCACGTTTTTTCTCTTCTTTTGCTTTCGTATAAAAAAGGATGAATTTTGTACTAACTTCGTTATTGTATTGATAAGAAAGGATATAGAAAAGAAAAAAATATTTGGAAAAAGATTGGAGGTTCAAAAGAATGTCGTAATTTTGCTGGCGAGAAAAAAGGAACGTTTAAACTCGTCATTTAACAATTTGTGACATTTCGACGTGTCCTCTGTACAGACTTTTATAACACTATTATTAATATTAAATTTATTGATTATGAACAAAAAGTTTTTTACTTTGATGGCTGCCGCCTTGGTGACCGGATCAGTAGCTGCACAGACTTATGATGCAGGTACAGATTTTGAGTATCGCCTGGGTACTACCGGCTATACAAACATCGTTGGTTCCGGTGCTAATAATCCGGTTCTGAATCCTGGCGCTAATCCTCTTGCAACTATTACTGGTGCTGAGTGGAACAAAAATGTCAACAAAATTAACTCTGATTACTGGTATCAGTTAGAAGTTAATGATCCTTCTACTGATGCTGCGGACGTTTTGATTCAGGAACGCGACGAACTGACTGGTAAAATCTATTTACGTGTTGTTGAAAAAACTGTAGCTGCTAAAGCTCCTCTGACTGCTTCTTTGTGGAAGATCGAATACAGCAAAGAAGATGGTGTAAGTGGCGGTTATTTTTCTTTCGTAAATAAAGAAACCGGCTATAAGCTGTCTTTCGATCAGCTTTTGGCAACCAGTGGTAATGTAGAAGCTCTGAGCAAAGGTATTTCTGATTGGAGTTGGTATATCAATAATGATAACGGAACAACTGCATTGGGTTGGACTCCGCTGTATTCTGTTTATACAAATGCTGCTGGCAAAAAGCAGGTAATGTATTTGGATAAAGCTACAGCTACTACAGAAAACAATGCAATCAATACTGCATTAGCTACTAACGGTTATAACTGTCAGACTTCTGCTAGTGCTCCTGTTGCTGCAACATCGTTGGTCGCTGTTAAGATTGGTGATGTTCCGGCTAATATTTCTACTTTGAATGCTCTGGAAATCAAGCCAGTTATGGCTGCTCCTTTCTTCATGACTAAAGAAGATTTCAACAATCGTTTGGATTCAGACGGTGACGGAAGTTTCAAATTTACAGTTGAAGAAACAAATGTAGTTGGTGAAGACGTTTTGGAACAAGAATTTGTTGCAGTAGACGGTTTAGTAGATGATCCTGCAACAGCTTTTAGCGATGCTAAGTATGCTAACTTCAATTTGTCATTCCAGGCTGGCGCAAATTATTTGCAGATCAGCACAGAACGCTACGAAGAAAATAAACTTCCGAGTGTATCTCCTAGCGTGAAAGTGATCGCTGCTGCTGCTCCGACAGGTAGTGATTATCTGAAAGCTCGTGCCATGTTCCGTGCTACTTACTTCCCGACACAAGACAGTTTGTTCATTGAACCGCTGAATGCTGGTATCATGACTGATAAGGAATATAATGATGGAACAGCATTTGCATCATGTGCTGCTGCAACTAGCTTTACTAAAAAAGGTAATAACGGCGAGCTTACATCTGCTAACTCTGTTATTAATGAAAGTGTAGGGGATTACAAAGAGAACTCAGTATCTTTCACAACTGTGAAATTGGAAGATGGTAGCAAGGTTATTACTGTAGCTCCGGCTTCAAAAGACGGTTTTGCTGTTGCAACTTCTATCGAACAGGCATTCTCTTATCTGCAACGTGCAGAATTTGCTTCTAATCTTTATACTATTAAAGATGGTAGCGAATATATCGTATGCAACTTCGCCGGTGACATGCAACTGGATGTTCCGACAGAAAATCAGAACTACAACAATATGCCTGCAACTATGTGGACTATTGAGAAAAAAGGTAACGAACAGGTAATCGTTAAGAACCGTGAATTCGGTGTTCCGACTGTATTCGAAGGTCAGCTTTATGTAAAAGATGGCAAATATTTCGCTATCGATAAAAACTATACAGGTTTTACTGCTGTTAAATTGAATAATCGTGAAGCATATGATATTGCTCCTGTAACTGCTGAAAATGCATTGACAAGTGCAGATCATGGTTACTATAACGCAGGTGACAAATTGTTAGTTAACAAATTCACTTTCGAATTCAACGATAATCTGGTTGACGATCACTTCCTGAACCTGACTGAAGGTAACTTCTTCGTTCCTACTAAGGGTGTAAATAGCTATTACGAATTCTATGAAGCAGGTACTGTAACATTTGGAAGTAAAGTTGCTGATCTTCCTGCTTTGTCAAGAAAAGCATATACTGTAAAGGTATTGGATGAAACATTGATCGACAACGACAAAACTTGGATTTATCAGGTTGTTGAAAACGGCAAGCCGACTTACTACAAAGCAATGACTGAAGCTGAAGGTACAGCTGCGGGTCTGGAAAAAGCACGTTTCTTCTTCAAATCAGACGAAATAATGGGTGAAGCTGAAACTGAAACATATGTATTGATCAAAACAGACGGTACTACTGCTAACGCTGCTATCAGCCAGGCTTCTTTGGAATCTACTTCTAAATTGGCTTACGATGACTTAAATAACATTCCTAGCGAACCGAGTTCAACATTTGCTATCGCTTTGGCTGATGTGAAATTGTATCGTGATCTGACAGCTGACAAGACTGTTAAGTTCTTCTTGAAGAGAGGTGCTGCTAACGAATATCTGTATGAAGGAAATGGAAATGAAACGTTTGGATTCCTTGGATTAACATCTGAAGGTGTTCACCAGGCTGAAGGTTACAATCCTTCAATGGCTTCATTCAAAGTTTCTGATCATGCTGGAATTATGCCTGAGTTCTTGTTCGCTGTAGATACAGCTACTGTAGCTGATGGTTACTGGTGTGATATTCATGGTTACGAAGTAACAGATCCTTGTGGACATGCTGATCCTTATAAAGGTTATATGACAGGTCGCTTCCTGATCAATATGAAAAATTATGGTAAGGATTACAAATTTGAAAGCTATGATCGTTTGGGCTTCGTAGAAGGTATTTATCAGGGTGGTAAACTTTATATCCTGTCTAACGATCCTTTGAAACAAGATGTTACTCTTGCAAGCCTGAAGGTTGCTGAAGAAAAAGGTGGTGTTATCGATCCTGCTAAGTTAGCTAAATTGACTCCTGTAGCATTAGACTCACCTTATACATTCTCTTTGCGTCTGATCAACAGAGGTGACGAAGAAAACTTCTTCATCGAATCTGAACGTGCAGCAGCAGGTTCATTCACAGGTGGATGGATTAAAGTACAGAACGGTTGCCCGGTTATTGCACGTCACATTGCAACAAGCGGTTCTTCTGAAGATCATGAAGGAACTAATGGTTCTATCGACGAAATCATGCGTGATGCTCAGATCTTCACATTGTCTGAAGGTAATGACGTACCTACTTCAAATGATGCAATCGAAGCTGTTTCAGCTGTTAAGGTTGTAACTGTAGAAGGCGGTGTTCAGGTATTGAACGCAGCAGGTAAGACTGTAACAGTTGCTAATGTATTAGGTCAGACTGTAGCTAGTACAGTTGTTTCTTCTGATAACGCTACAATCTCTGCTCCTGCAGGTGTAGTAATCGTTACAGTTGAAGGCGAAGCTGCTGTTAAAGCTATTGTAAAATAAGATTCATATAGGGAGGCGTACTAAGCTGCGTCTCTCTTATAAGAAATATTTATAATCAAAATAATTCTAAATTTACCGCGAGGTGATATCGAACTCCAATTACCCTGTGACAGGCGAACAAGCGGTAAATATTAATACTAAAGTAATGAAATAAAGTTCTTCTGTTCTACCTCTGTGAAGAGTGAAAACAGACACAAACAAAGCCCGACGGAACGATCCGCCGGGCTTTCGTTGGTTAATAAACTTACTTTGTAACTTTAAAAGCGACGTTAATTATTCTATTCCGAAATAAAAGCATTATCTTTGCACCATAATATAGATTATGCTATGGCTAAACCAATTAAAGAAACTCCGGTTTTGACAGGGAAAGATGCTAAACATTTTTCTGAAAAGATTGCCAATATAAAACCAGAGTCTAAAGAGGAAAAGGAAGCTGCAAAAAATGCTTTCGAGAAATTCAAGGCCATTGCTTCATTTACTTTGTAGAAGATGGCTTTTGAAGATTTTAATTTTATACTGCTAAAGGTAGATACAGAGATAAAACCGTTTAAGTGCAAGGATGAGGACTTAAACGGTTTTTTATTGGATGATGCCCGAAAATATTTGGTCGACCTGATGGCGGTAACCTATTTGCTAGAAGATTTATCTACAAATAAAACTGTTGCTTATTTCAGTTGATTGAATGATAAAATATCGTCTGATCCGGAACAAAACTCAGTATGGAATAAGTTGAGCCGACGCATACCTAATCCTAAAAGGCGAAAACATTATCCAGCGGTAAAGATTGGACGATTGGCAGTGTCCCTTGAATATGCGCAACAAGGTTTGGGAAAAGATATTATACGTTTTATCAAATATTTATTCACTCATGGGAATCGGACGGGGTGTCGGTTTATTACAGTGGATGCATATAAGGATGCTATTGTTTTCTATCAAAAGTCAGGTTTTGATTTTATTACTGAGAAGGATAAGAATGACGAAACTCGTTTAATGTTTTATGATTTAAAGCGTTTTGTGAGCGAGTAGCCATTTTTTACGCCATCGCTATCGCCAGCACGCTTACCCGTACTCCCGGGATCGTCAGCAGTGCTTCGGCACATGCTCCGATGGTCGATCCGGTGGTGATGACGTCGTCGATAAGGAGGATGTGTTTTCCTGCCAGGACTTCGCGGTCGACGACAGAGAAAATATTCTGCATATTCAGCCAACGGTCGTAAGTCTGTTTGTGCGTCTGTGTTTCTGTCTCTTTTGTGCGTCGGAGGCTGGTGGTGTCGATCGGGAGTTTCAAAAGGGTGTTGAGGCCGCGGGCGATCCATTCGGACTGGTTGTAGCCGCGCTGTTTCCGCTTTTTGGGATGGAGCGGGACGGGGAGGAGAAGGTCCGGGCGGTCTGACAGGATCGCTTTTTGATACCTCAGGCCGGCCATACGTCCCAGGCGGAAACCGATCTCACGGTTGTCGTGGTATTTCAGGGAATGGATAAGCTGTTGCACATGGCCGCCTTTTTCGTAATGCAGGAAAGCGGCTGCATGGTAAACCGGGACTTTTCCGCCGAACAGGTAGGTGGCGGGGTTCTCTTCCAGAAAATTGTGTCCTGTACGGGGCAGGTCGCAAAGACATTTCAGGCAGATATGCTCTTCCCCTCCGACGAGAGGCGTCTGGCACAGCATGCAGAGTTTAGGAAAAAAGAGGTGCAGCAGGTCATTAAAAATCTTCCTCATAATCGTTCCCGTTGAATAATTGTTTCAGACAACGGGATGCTTCCCGGCTTTCAAAGCCACGGCTGGCAGCAAAACGGAGGAGTTTGATGTAGATATCCCGTTCGTCCTTGCCTTTGGTCGATTTCTTTTTCGCCTTCAGCAATGATTGGAGGATATCGGCATATTCTTTTTCGTCTATCCCTTCCAGCGCTTCCGAACGGATGGGGGCAGGGATATTCCTTTTTTGAAGTTCGTATGCGATTTTGATGCGTCCCCATTTGTTGAAACGCAGTTTGTCGTTTACGAAATAACGGGCGAAACGATGTTCGTCAATGAATTTTTCCTGGAGCAGACGTGCAATGATTCGCTCGCCTTCCTCTTGGGAGAGGCCGGCGGCTTTAATCTTTTTTTGTACATCCTGGATGCAGCGTTCGGCAGTCGAGCAGTAAGCGGCTGCGCGGCGTAGCATTTCGGGTTCGGTTATCTGTTCCATGTCTGTGCCTTTACGAAGCGGTCTTTACCCGATAGGTCCTGTATCAGTTCCACATTCTTGAATTCCATCATGCGCAGCATATTTACCACGGCTTCGCCCATCTGTGCGTTGATCTCGAAATAGAGGTAGCCTTTCTTTTTCAGTTTCTGTTCGGCAAAGCGGGCGATGTTATTGTAAAACAACAACGGGTTGTCGTCGGGTACGAACAGTGCTAGCGAAGGTTCGTAATCGAGCACGTTTTTCTCCATTTCCGCTTTTTCCTTCTCCATGACATAGGGAGGGTTGCTGACGATGACATCGAATTCATCTTCTATGGAATCGGCCGTTTTGGATGGCTGGAGGATATCTTTTTCGTAGAAAGTCAACTGTACGCGGTTGATCCCGGCATTTCTTTTGGCTATTTTCAACGCCTCCGGAGAGATGTCGAGTGCTGAAACCTGTGCTTTCTTCAGTAATCTCCTTAAAGTAATGGCAATACAGCCGCTACCGGTACCTACGTCCAGAATGTCAATACTCTTTTTGGCATAATCGTGTACGATCAATTCCACCAATTCTTCCGTTTCCGGACGGGGGATCAGCACTGACGGGTTCACTAGAAACTCAAATCCGTAAAAGTCTGTTTTACCGAAAATATATTGGATCGGCTCATATTTTACCAATCGTTCTACGATATTATAAATCTGTGTCTTCTCCTTCTCAGATAATTCTTTATCTTTGCAGAGTAAGAATTGGTGCGGCTGAATATCGCAAACGCGTTCCATTATCAAACGAATGAATGCTTTAATTTCACTTGGCGGATAATAATCTTTGAGCGTATTTTGTATATAGGCGACAGTCCCAGTCATATCAATTTAATTTTAATGCAAAAGTAATGCAAAAACCATTTATAAGCAAAGAAAATGGTCGAGGTTGAGAATAAATATATGGCTCGTTGTATTTCACTAGCCCGTGGCGGAGCGGGCAATGTGGCACCGAATCCGATGGTTGGAGCCGTGATCGTGCATCAGGGTAAAATTATCGGAGAAGGCTATCACCGGAAATATGGCGAAGCGCATGCCGAGGTGAATGCAATCGCTTCGGTTCGTGATGAGTCTTTGTTGAAAGAGGCTACGATATACGTTAGCCTGGAACCCTGTTCGCACTATGGGAAGACACCTCCCTGTGCGGAGTTGATCATAAAAAAGCGGATACCGCGTGTGGTGATCGGGTGTCTGGATCCGTTTCCGGAAGTGTCGGGAAGAGGGGTGCGGATGCTGCGTGAAGCAGGTGTGGAAGTGGTAACCGGTGTGATGGAAAAGGAAGCCTGGGAGTTGAACCGGGTGTTTATGACTTTTCAGGAAAAGCGGCGGCCTTACATTTATTTGAAATGGGCGCAGAGTGCGGATGGTTTTATGGACCGCGGGCGGACGGATAATACTTCACCGGCTGTCGTATTGTCTTCACCGGAGACGATGCGCAGGGTGCATTCTTTGCGGGCGAATGTGGCGGCTATCATGGTCGGGACGCAGACGGCTTTCCTGGATAACCCTTCGTTAACGGTACGGCATTGGGCTGGAAACTCACCTGTCAGGGTGGTGCTCGACCGGACTTTACGTATTCCCTCGCATTATCATTTGTTGGACAGTACGGTGAAAACACTGGTCTTTACCGCTGGAAAAGCGGAAAACCGGGAGAATGTGGAGTACGTCACCCTCGATTTTTCACAGTCAGTCTTGCCGCAGGTGATGCACGAATTGTATATCCGTAAATTAAATTCGTTGATGGTGGAAGGGGGAGCTGTGCTTCTTGAGCATTTTCTGGAGGAGAATTTATGGGATCAGATATTTGTTGAAACAGCCCCTGTCAATCTGGAATCGGGTGTAAAAGTGCCGGATCTGAACAGGGTGGCATCTTTGTCGTTAACGGACGTGAAAAAAGTTCAGAACCACGTAATCACTGTTTTTTCACGGAAAAATCAGTGAGCGAAGTAGTTTAACGGAACTAAAATATTATAAATATTAGCCGATATTGGGAATAAAGCAAAAAATGTTTCTACTTTTGTGGCTTTATATGCAACAAACTTATTTTTGGATGAAAAATAGAATAGTACTATTTGTAGCGGGATGTATTGCATTGTTTCTGTTTTCTTGTCTGAATTCAGACGATCAGGAGTATGAGATACCTAAGGATTGTCAGATAACGGCATTCTCTGTGGATCATGATTCAATCCTGGGTGGAAAGTTGGATACAGTGAAGTTTGTGATCGATCAGGTAAACGGACGTATTTTTAACCCGGACTCCCTGCCGTTTGGCACAGAGATCGAGAAAGTTGTTTGTACAGTGTCTGTAGCAACGGGCACCTATACTATCGAAGTGACTCAGGATGCTTTGCCTGACTCTACTTTTTACTGGAATAGGGAAGACTCTTTGGATTTCTCCAAACCCGTTAAATTTGTGACTGCCGCATACGACGGTATTACAAAGAAAACGTATATCGCTCAGGTAAATGTTCATCAGATGGTGCCTGATTCCATGAGTTGGGAACTGTATGATTCTAGCGTTTTAGGATTCCCGGTGAAAGAACAAAAAGTGGTTACATGGGGGGAAGAGAATAATGAATATTATTATATGTACGCACAGGGAACTGATGCAAGCAAAGGATATTCATTATACAGTTCTTCTGTTTCCGATTCAAAAAGCTGGACGGAAATGACATTGAACGGTCTGCCGGCTGGTGAGGTTCGTCTTTCTCAGATGACTGAGTATGATGACGCTTTATTTGTGCCTACAACCAAAGGGGCGCTCTATTGCTCTGTTAACGGACAGGACTGGACGCTTGTAGATCAAACACCGTCTGTAAATGCATTGTTGGGAGCAATTAATAACGAAATAGGTTTAGGTCAGACTTCGTTCCTGTCTGCAATCGTAGAAGAGAACGGTACACGGAGCTTTGCTTTTATGGATAAGGATATGAAATGGACAACCGGTGATGTTGTTCCTGATGAATTCCCAGTAAGTGGTTTTGGTTCTTTGGCTTCTTATTCAAGTAGTAGCAAGCAAAACAGTTTGACTGTGGTTGCCGGAAAAGACAAGAACGGTAAATTGCAGAATTCAGCCTGGGGCACCATGAATGGTAAACAGTGGGTTTTGCTGACCGATATAGAATCTGATTATTTCGATAAGAGAGAAGGTGTAATGCTTTCTGCTTATGATGATAAGTTCTGCCTGATAGGTGGTATCGGTGAATCGAATAAAGCGTTTAAAGATATTTATTTCTCCATAGACAGAGGTGTGACATGGACATTGTCGGACACGCTGACTGTGATGCCGGAAGATTATAAAGCGAGAGGTTTTGCTTCCGTTTTAGTGGATAAAGAGAATTTTATGCTAATTTTCGGCGGTAAAGAGAATAATAATGCAAATGATCTGGACCAGATCTGGAAAGGCCGTATAAACCGTTTAGGTTTTAAGGATTGAGAAAGTTCGTGGAGGAAAGTATAATTTTAGGAAGAATTTAGCGTTAGAAAAAGAGGTGTAGAACATAACAGCATTGCATATGACTTCAACTTTTTTTCAACGGATTCTTATACTGATACTGATGGCCGGCTCATTTACCGGTCTCCACGCACAGGAATATAAATATGAAATAGGCGGAATGGCCGGTGGCGCTTTCTATATGGGAGATGCCAACAAGAATGCTTTCTTTAAAGGAATGAATCCGGCAGTGGGAGCAGTATTCCGTTATAATGCCAACTTCAGATGGGCTTTCAAAGGCAATCTGATGTGGGGACAGGTTTCAGGCAGCACGGAAGGACTGGAAAATGTTTTTCCGGACAATGCGCAGGCATCGTTCAGCCGTAGCCTGGTAGAACTGGGCGGACAGATGGAGTTTAACTTCTTTCCGTACAGTGATAAATTTGCTTATGCAGGGGCGAAGCGCTTCACTCCTTATGTATTCTTGGGATTAGGAATTACATACGGAACAGGTAATGAAGCGTTTTTCGGACCGAATATCCCGTTAGGGGTAGGCGTAAAGTATAAGATCAAGAACAGGATTAACCTGGGATGCGAGTTCTCGTTCCGTAAATTGTTCGGAGATAAATTCGATGTTACGAACGGGGATAATGCAATACTGGATAATCCGTATCAGATAAGTGGCAGTTTCTTGAAGAACAAAGATTGGTATTCATTTTTACTGCTATCTGTTACCTGGGACTTTGGTCCGCGTAACAGGCCATGTAATAGTATAAACAGCAACAGTACGTTTAGATACTGAGAAACACTATGTCATTGATAGAGGAAATAGACAAAGATCGCTTGCCGCAACATGTGGCGATTATTATGGATGGAAACGGACGTTGGGCCAAAGCGCAAGGGAAAGACCGGAGCTATGGACACCAGGAGGGCGTTGTTTCCGTGCGTAGAGTGGTAGAGGCGGCAACGACGATTGGACTGAAGTACCTGACAGTGTACACATTTTCGACAGAAAACTGGAACCGGCCTGAAGCGGAGGTGAAGGCGTTGATGAGTCTGCTTGTCTCCGCCATCCATCGCGAAACTCCGGATCTGATGAAAAATAATGTACGTCTGATGGCGATCGGTAATTTGGACCGTCTGCCGGAGGATGCGCATGCAACGTTGCTGGATTGTATAAAACAAACTTCTGCCAATACGGGAACTACCCTGGTATTGGCTCTTAGTTATTCTTCCCGCTGGGAAATAACAGAAGCTGTCAGACAGCTCGCCGTTCAAGTACTGGAAAAGAAAATAAACCCCAACGATATAACCGAGACAGTGGTCTCGGACCACCTGACGACCAAAGGCATTCCCGATCCGGATCTGCTGATTCGAACCGGAGGAGAAAAACGCATCAGTAACTTTCTGCTGTGGCAATGTTCGTATGCGGAGTTCTACTTTACCGATGTTTTTTGGCCGGCATTCAGAGAAGAAGAGTTGTATGAAGCTATATTGTATTACCAGCAACGTGAACGCCGTTTCGGTAAGACAAGTGAGCAATTAATCTTATAAACAATAGCTGTTATATGTACAAAAGAATAGTGCTGTTTTTTATTTTCCTAGGTTTTGCCTGCGGAGCATTTGCCCAGGAAAGTGACACTACCCAGGTTGAAGTATCGGCAGAAGTGCCGGTCATTAATTATTCGTCGACGCCGAAGCGGTATAAGATTGCCGATATTAAGGTGACGGGTATTAAGAATTATGATGATTTCGTGTTAATCGGTTTCTCCGGATTATCGGTAGGTGACGTGGTCACTATCCCCGACGCCGGAGGTGAGATTACAACAGCGGTAAAGCGTTTTTGGAAACACGGATTGTTCTCGGATGTAAAAATCCTGGCAACCAAGATTGAAGGTGACCAAGTCTGGCTGGAAATTCAGTTGAAACAACGTCCCCGTATATCGGAAGTAAATTATCATGGTATCAAGAAAGGAGAGAGGGAAGACCTTGAAGCCAAGTTGGGTTTGAAGAAAGGTTTTCAGGTAACTCCCAACCTGATGGACCGTGCAAAGATCGTTATTCAGAAGTTCTTTGACGGCAAAGGTTTTAAGAATGTAGACGTTGATATTGTACAGCGTGACGACTTGTCGAAAGAAGGCGAGGTGATCGTTGATATTAATATCGATAAGAACGAAAAGACAAAGATCCATCGTATTTACTTCGAAGGTAATGAAGCTCTATCAGCAAGGGACCTGAAGAAGGCGATGAAGAAGACGAATGAAAAGTTCAGTCTTCCGAACGACTGGAAAACCAGTATCCTGGAAGCATTCAGTACAAAGAAGTTTACTACTGAAGAATACGAGAATGATAAAAATAATATTATCGCTAAGTACAACGAACACGGTTATCGTGATGCAGTGCTGCTATCGGACAGTGTTGTCAACTTTAATGAAAAGAAAGTCGACATCTACCTGAAGGTTGAAGAAGGTGATAAATATTATCTGAAAGATATCCGTTTCGTGGGTAATACGCAGTATGCATCTGACTTTTTGGAATCAATCCTGGGAATGAAACCGGGAGAGGTGTATAACCAGAAGAAGTTGAATGAACGTTTGACGACAGACGAAGATGCGGTTTCCAATGTGTATTATAATAATGGTTATATCTTCTTCAGTGCCGATCCGGTAGAAGTGGATGTGGATAACGACTCTATCTCTTTGGAAGTACGTATCCAGGAAGGCCCGCAGGCTACCATCAACCGTGTAATCATTAATGGTAACGACCGTTTGTATGAAGATATCGTACGTCGTGAGCTTCGTACCAAGCCAGGTATGTTGTTCAGCCGTGAAGACTTGATGCGTTCCGTTCGTGAAATTGCCCAGATGGGACATTTCGACCCGGAAAATATGGAGCCGAAGCCGATACCTGATCCGGAGAACGGAACAGTGGATATCCAATATAACCTGACATCGAAGGCGAACGACCAGATTGAGTTCTCTGCCGGTTGGGGACAAACAGGTGTGATCGGTAAGTTGAGTCTGAAGTTTACGAACTTCTCCATGAAGAACTTCCTGAATCCGAAAACTTATAAAGGTATTATCCCACAGGGGGAAGGCCAGACATTGACATTGAGTGGACAAACTAACGGTCGCTACTATCAGGCTTATAGTATTTCATTTATGGACCCGTGGTTCGGCGGAAGACGTCCGAATACTCTTTCTGTAAGTGCTTATTTCTCCAAACAGACTGATATCAGTAGTAACTACTATAATAACAGCATGTCGAATTATTACGGTGGCTATCCTTATTATGGAAATAGCATGTATGGCGGTTACTACGGTAACTATGGCGGTTATTATAATAATAACTATGAATTGGCATACGACCCGGATAAATCGATTATGATGTTCGGTCTTTCTGCCGGTTATGGTAAGCGTCTGAACTGGCCGGATGACTACTTCCAGTTTATGGCTACATTGAATTATCAGATGTATATCATGCATGACTGGGCATACTTCTTGGTGCAGAACGGTACTTGCCACAATGTAAACCTGGAATTGATGTTGCAGCGTAACTCTATCGACAACCCGTTGTATACTCGTAGCGGTTCGCAGTTCTCTATGTCAGTCAGTGCTACTCCTCCTTATTCTTTATGGGACGGAAAGGACTATGCTAATATGTCGGACGATAATCCTGATAAGTTTAAGTTTATCGAGTATCATAAATGGAAGTTCAAAGCAAAGATCTTCTCTCCGTTGGCTCCGAGAGCGATCAAACGTACACCGGTATTGATGACACGTGTTGAATACGGATTCCTGGGATCTTATAATAAGCACAAACGTTCTCCGTTTGAAACATTCTATATGGGTGGTGACGGTATGAGCGGATACTCCAGTACGTATGCAACTGAAACGATTGGTTTGAGAGGTTACGAAAACGGTAGTATTGCCGGTAATGGTGGATATAACTCTTATGGTTATGCCTACTCTCGTCTGGCAATGGAATTACGTTATCCGTTCCTGTTGGAACCGTCTTCTACGATTTACGGTCTTGTATTTGCTGAAGCAGGTAATGCATGGCGAGATTTGAAGAGCTTTAATCCGTTTGACTTGAAACGTTCTGCCGGTGTTGGTGTACGTATCTTCTTGCCGATGATCGGTTTGATGGGTATCGACTGGGCGTATGGTTTCGACAAGGTGGATGGTGCTCGTAGTGCAGGTGGAAGCAACTTCCACTTCATCATCGGACAGGAGTTCTAATAATAAACAATGGATTAATTTAAAATTAACAATTCATCGTCAAGCGTTAACCATAATTCGTTGGAACAAAGTAAACCCTCTGCTATATTTGCAGTCAGAGAGTGAAACTATAAAAAGAAAGCGTATGAAGAAGATTATTGTTTTGAGTTGTATGATGCTCTTTTGCTCTTTTGCCGGTATGGCACAAAAGTTTGCCTTGATAGATATGGAGTATATACTAAAAAATATTCCGGCTTATGAGATGACGAACGAACAGCTGAGCCAGGTATCGAAGAAGTGGCAGAATGAGGTGGAAGCTATCCAGCAGGAAGCACAAAACATGTATAAGACCTATCAGAGTGATTTGGTATTCCTTTCTGCCGAGATGAAAACGAAGCGTGAAGAGGAGATTGTGAAGAAGGAACAGGAAGCACAGGACCTGAAACGTCAGTATTTCGGACCGGAAGGCGAGTTGTACAAGAAGCGTGAAAGCCTGATGAAACCTATCCAGGATGAAATCTATAATGCCGTAAAAGAGATTTCGGAAGACAAGGGGTATCAACTCGTTGTTGACCGTGCTTCGGCGATGAGTATTATTTTTGCTTCTCCGAAGATAGATATCAGCAATGAAGTGCTGTTAAAGTTAGGATATTCAAAATAAATGCTTACATTTGTGCGCTTTATGCACAAAATAACATGATTGATTAATAACAATAATATTTTATAGAAAATGAAGAAACTGATTATTTTTTTGTTGATGATCCTCCCGTTAGGAGTTTTTGCTCAGGAAGCAAAGGTGGCAATTGTTAATTCGCAGGAAATTATGATGGCTATGCCGGAAATAGCAGCTATGCAGGAAACAATGAAGCAGATGAATGACAAATATGCGGGTGAGATGAAGACGATGGAGGATGAATTCCAAAAGAAATATACAGATTATATCGCTCAGCAGGATTCAATGACTGAAAATATCAAACTGAGAAGAACACAGGAATTGGAAGATATTCGTCAGCGTGTTGAAAACTTTACACAGGTTGCGCAACAGGATATGAATAAAAAACAGCAGGAACTGTTGGCTCCGATTCAGGATAAGCTCAGAAATGCTATCAAAGCTGTAGGTGATGAAAAAGGCTATGCTTATATCATCGATAACAATCCTGGTATCGTTCTTTATACCGGCAATGCTGCAATCGATGCTACTCCGTTGGTAAAAGCTAAATTAGGTTTGAAATAATAGATTCTAATTAGAGATATAACAAAGGATGCCTTTCTATGGAGGGCATCCTTTGTTGTATTATATAAAGAAGGAAGAAATATGTTTTCACAAAAAGCAGGACCTATCGGGATTTTTGACTCCGGCTATGGTGGATTGACAGTCTTTGATAAGATCCGCCAGGCAATGCCTGAGTATGACTATATTTATCTGGGCGATAATGCACGTACACCTTATGGACCACGTTCATTTGAGGTGGTTTACCGTTTCACCCGCCAGGCTGTAATGAAATTGTTTTCCGAGGGGTGTCAGTTGGTGATTCTGGCGTGTAATACGGCATCGGCAAAAGCCCTGCGTACCATTCAGCAGCGTGATCTGCCGGACTGGGATCCGGCCCGCCGTGTGTTGGGAGTGATTCGTCCGACGGTGGAAATGATGGATCAGGTCAGCACTACAAAGCATATAGGTATCCTGGGGACAGCCGGAACAATATCTTCACATTCCTATTCACTGGAGATTGAGAAAATGTTTCCCCATATCACTGTGACGGGAGAGTCCTGTCCGATGTGGGTTCCATTAGTTGAGAACAATGAGTTCGATTCTCCCGGAGCGGATTATTTTGTACAAAAACATCTGGATCATATTCTGTCGGTCGATCCCCGGATAGATACACTGGTACTAGGGTGCACGCATTATCCGCTTTTAATCGGCAAAATCAGGCAGTATTTGCCGCAAGGGGTAACTGTCTTTGCGCAGGGAGAATACGTGACAGAGAGCCTGAAAGACTATTTAAACAGGCATCCGGAAATGGACCGCCGGCTTACGCGTGGCGGAGAATGCCGTTTCCTGACTACAGAGTCTGCCGCGAAATTCTCGGAGGCAGCCTCAGTCTTTCTGAATGATCCGATAGAAGTGGAGCAGATATCTATTGATTAAAAAAGAATCCGATGAAGTGGCCGAAGCATATATTCCTGTTAGCGGTACTGTTTGTTTGTGCCTGTGCTGATGCGGAAGAACTGGATACCTATCTGCGCAATAAAGGACTGGTCGATATCTCTGCACTGGATTCTACCATTCGTGTACAACTGGTTTATGCAACTCCCGATAATTTTATAGGGGAAGCCGTTTATTCCGGAATCACGCGTGCCTGGCTTCATCCGGATGCCGCCGGGAAACTTATCGCGGCTCAACGGCTATTGAAAAAAGAAAATCCCGACCTTACGCTGGTTGTTTATGATGCGGCCCGCCCAATGTCTGTACAACGTAAAATGTGGGCACTTGTTCGCGGAACCGATAAGGTGAATTATGTCAGCAATCCGGCTAACGGCGGCGGATTGCATAATTATGGAATGGCAGTAGATGTAACTATCTTTGATAAGACAGGCGCTCCCCTTCCTATGGGAACGCCATTCGATTTCTTTGGCGAAGAGGCTCATACGAATAATGAAGAGGCTTTATTGGATGCCGGGAAAATAGATTGCACAGCCTATGATAACCGACGTTTGCTTCGCCGGATCATGAGAAATGCCGGGTTCCACATCATTCCTTATGAATGGTGGCATTTCAATGCTTGCAGCCGGGCAGAAGCCCGGCTAAGCTATCCTGTTTTGGATTAGTTGATGTTCTTACCGAAAGGAGTCAGGGCAAGGGCTGCCATCTTGAAATGTTGCCTTCCCCAGGGGATACCGATGATGGTGATACACAGCAGTAACCCGAATCCCAGGTGTGTCAGGCAGATCCAGAAACCTCCGAGTATGATCCATAGAATGTTCATGATAATGCAGAGGCAACCTCCGGAATTGCCATTATCCGTAACCGTGCTACCAAAAGGCCACAAAGCCAGCAGAGCCAGTTTCAATGTCTGTAGTCCGAATGGAATGCCGATGATCGTAACCATTAGCAGGAGGCTTGAAACCAGATATTCAATACTGGTGATCAGTCCGCCGAATATTAACCAGATGATATTACCTAAAAATTTCATACTTGCGTGATTTATAGTTCCTACAAATGTAGCATAATTCTACTTAAAAGCAATAGTTATCGGAGTTGAAACCGATAGGCACCGCTTCATCTGCGGGTAGGCATCCGTTTGAAACCTTCCTGTCCGGCGATTTATTCCGTTATCAGAAGTGTATCGGCAACTTCTATATGCCGTGTTTGCATGCTGTCCAATTCGGCAAGTACCTGTTGTTTTACGATAGCAAAACTGTCGCGAAGTTCCGCTTTGACAGGCAATGAAGGAGGTGCCTCCATGTTCAGGGGATTTATCGGCTGGCCGTTTTTGTGTACACGGAAATCGAGATGGGGACCAGTCGAGAGACCGGTAGAACCCACATAAGCGATCACTTCACCTTGCTGCACATGACTGCCCACCTGTATGCCTTTGGCAAACTTACTGAGATGCATATAAGTAGTGGTATATACGGAGTTGTGTTTTACTTTCAGGAAATTTCCGCCGCCATTCTGGTATCCTTTGGCAATAACGGTTCCGGCTCCGATGCTTTTAACCGGGGTACCGACCGGTGCTGCATAATCAACCCCGTGGTGAGCGCGATAACGTTTCAGAATCGGATGGAAACGGGCATTCGTAAAGCGTGACGTGATACGGAAGATATCCAGCGGGGCTTTCAGGAATGCTTTACGCAAACTGTTCCCGTCCTGGTCGAAGTATTCGAATACGCTGTCCTGGGTAAAGGGGATGGCTACGAAGTCTTTTCCCTGATGAGTAAAAATTGCTCCCTGGATACCGCTTATATTCAGTGCAGTTGTGTCGTCGATATAAGCAATATCATAGAGGACACGGAAAGAATCCCCCTCTTTTACATCATAAAAGTCTATTTGCCAGGCAAAGACATCGGCTATATTGATTGCCAACAACGGGTTTACGCCTTTCGATTGTAATACGTTCCATAAGGAGGAATTGATTGTTCCTTCTACGTACTGGCGTTTTAAAGTAATAGGCTTGTTAAACTCGTAGGCACTGATCGTATCGCCGGTAAAGTCGATCACTGCGTAATCGGTTTTCGATTTAGCAAAAGCAATGTAGCGTATCTGTGCAGTGCTGTCTTGCATGGAGAAGGTATAATAATGCATACCCGCCTGTAGCTTTGTAGGGTCCAGAACTTCTTTGGACGATCTGCTGATACTGTCAGCCATTAAGGCAGAGAAACCGAGGTTAGAGAAGATTGCAGCCGGATTATCACCGTTTTTCATCTTATACTCTTTCAGGTCGAGTGTATCGATACAGATACCGTATTGATATACGCGTTGGAGGCTGTCGATCCATTCGCTGTCAACTTCTTCTTCGCATTGTTTGGGGGTGTTTTTGCAGGAGATACCTACTATGAACAGTAAAATCAAAATAGGTGCAATGCCTGATCTCTTCATTATATCCTCATTTATAGTTTGTTCGTCGGGTGCAAACTTACGGAAAATAATGTAAAGCATCAGGCGCATGGAAGTAGCGTAGAAGGGAAGATTTGTTAATATTGACTAAATAGAATATCTTTGGGGAACAATTTGGACGGATTTGGCGTCTTATCCTTGTAAGTGATATAACAAATAGTATAGATTATGAAAAGAGTGATTTTTTATGTATTGATGCTCCCGATGGTACTTGGGATGATGATTTCTTGTTCTGAAGCCAAAACAGACGCAAAGAAACTGGAAGGTAAATGGAATGTGGTGGAAGTAAAAGGCGAAAAGATTCTGAAAGAAGGACTGCCCTATATGGAATTCGATATGGCTCAGAATAAATTGCATGGCAATGCCGGTTGTAATATGTTCAATACAACCATTACATTAGATGCCAACGATGTTTCTTCGATCACTATTGCACCGGGTGCTGCTACAATGATGGCTTGTCCGGACATGGCAACGGAAGATGCGATCATGAAAGCGATGGGTGATGTGAAAGCGGTTAAAGCCGGTAATTCTGAAAGCGAAATGGCCCTGGTAGACCAGGACGGCAACGTATTGCTTGTTTTATCTAAAAATTAAACCGTATGAAGAAGTATTTATATCTCTGCCTGGCAGTTGTGGGGATAGCCGTATTTGCTTCCTGTAAATCACAAAAAGCCGTGGTGGCTTCCTATTCAGACCTGAATGGCGAATGGAGTGTAGTGGAACTGAACGGTAAGAAACTTGATCCGGCAGACAGCAAACAGCTTATTGTCATTGATGTTGCCCGTAACCATTTGTCGGGGAATGCCGGTTGTAACCGGATGAACGGCAATATCGAATATTCGGAAGCACGGAAAAACATCATTAAGTTTCCGCAAGTCGCCACAACGCGCATGGCGTGTCCTGATCTGAAAGGCGAGCAGGAGTTTCTGGAAGCTCTGAATAAAGTCGTTCGTTTTGAGGCGGAAGGAAATGTAAAACCCGTGAATACGATTGCTTTTTACGGGACCGATAATGGAAAGCTGATGGTTATCGAAAAGAAGAAATAGTTTGACAACAGGAATGGCAGTTAATTTGGATTAAACGAGTTGTTGTGTAAAGGGAATATATTATCTTTATGATAGATATTAATCTTTTAATACAATTACGTTATGAAAGCTATTTTGACTTTTTTAGTGGCTTTATTGCCATTGTGTGGATTTGCAAATCCTGTTGAAGCTGAACCTTTAGATGTTATTCTTTCTAATTCTTTGTCTCAGGGAATGCATGATGTAAATTATCCTATGCAATATGATGGGAGAGATATTAATGTTCGTGTTATTTGGGAAGTTGGAAATGATGGTCAAATTTATCAAGCACTAGGAGGAGTTGCCGGTGATTATTTGTTTACAGCAAAAGATGAATGTACTTTTGATGCATCAGGAATAGTGTATTTGACGGTATATTTAAACGATACAAAGAATAAAAAGAAAATAGTGATAACAGGTTCTGTTGACGCAAATGATCTCTATTCTGTACATTTTGAAATCATAGATCATGGTAGTGGTGTTTGGCCATGGCCATTTGAGTAGAGTATAAAAGTAAAAGAGGTGGTTGTTGAAGGACCACCTCTTTTTGGGTTAAAATTGAACATTCCTGTTTGTCGTTTTTTTACTTCGCCAATAGTATAAAACCAGTATGTTCTTAAAACCACCAATGTTTCTTCTTTTATTTTTCAATAGTAAAGGCGTGATTGCAAAGCTGTACTACTTGTTCGATAGAATTGAAATCAACTTTGCTTTCATCGATGTATTTCTTTAGTTCTTCTTTTTGTTTAGGAAATAGTTTCAGGAATTGTTTTTCAGTGGTGAATCTTTTAAGGCGTTTATTTTTTTCGATATAGAACCTATAATTAATGTTTGTTACGGTTATGTTTTCGGTGTCTAAAGAAGAACTACCAGTACCAGAATGAAGGTTGGATATGACTCCCACCGAGGCAGTTTCTGTTTTTCCTCCATAAGGTAAATTTTTTGTTTTTCGAGCGTAACCATTATATTGAACTAATATTTTAGGATCAATTTGCAAGACTTCAGCCATTTCATCTCCTGTTATTGGAAGAAAAGCCCGGTCGCCGACTTTAACGGAAATAACAAGTTCCGGATCGGAAAATTCTTTTTTCTTTTTATCCTTATCTATAAAAATGAAATTACTTTCAAGTAAATTATAATTAATAGGTACTTGGAAAGCTCTTCCGTCTTTATAATGTACGATGGCTTCTGTAAATTCAGGGAAAAGGAAGGTTGATTGATTGTTTTGCGAAAAGCATTCAATGGAGCTAAAACAAACGATTAATATGGTTACAAATTGTTTTATCATATATTCATTATTAAATTATTCACAATAAAAACAGATGGAGATGGCCTACAAATAGCCATCCCCATTTGTTTACTCAACCGGCAACTATTTTAATAATTGTACGCGGACTTCATATAATCGTCTGGCCGGTTCTCCTTCCGGACGTCTGGTGATATTAACAACCATATAACGTTGCGGCTTTGAGAAATCTCCCGGTTTTCCCAGTTCCGGAGCATCACCTACTCTTTCTACTTCACAAGCTTTGCTGTTATTCAATAAAAGAGCTACTGATAACTTCGTTGGGTCTACAGGTATACTTGCTTCTTGATATTGACCTTCATTATCGCCCGGGGTACTAAATTTAATATCTTCTCCTTGAAACTCCGATTCCACGAAAACGTGTCCTTTGTTGGGTGTTTTATATGTTGCTCTAGCTGTTGCAAAAACATTGATTACATATAATTTGCCATCAGGTGCACTTGCTTCGTCTTCGGTAGTCAGTTTGTTTTGCACCATAATTTTTTCTCCGGGCTTGATTACCTCTCCCAAAATAGTTACATCAGATCCGGTATTATTGATGTATTCGGTGTTTGATCTGTAATCAAGCCCGATGTTGCTTACCAATAACATATTATCTACCCACTGTTTGTAATTAACCTGATAAACTTTATGGGTGAAGATTTCGCGAGTTTCAACTTTACATAAGTTGGTGCTTAACGAAACGTCTTCATATACATCTGCCGGAACTTCATCATAAACCAGCCCTTTTTGACAACTGGTGAAAAGTGCAGTTCCTAAGATTGTTATAAATAATTTACTAGCTAATTTCATTCTTGTTTTTATTTTATGTGTTTATAAAAAAATGATTACCATCCCGGGTTTTGTACCAGTGCTTTTTCTGATTCCAAAACGGTTTGTGTAAATGGCAATTTGTAATAATTCCCCTTATCAAATACTTTATTGTAACGGTCGTAGTCGAAACGGCGTGTTTCCACACGTGGTGTAAAGTATTTAGGATCGCTTTTAGGTGCAGGATAACCGTTTTCGCCTACTTTTTCACTTTCTATTCCTTTTCTGAAGATTAACATTCCCTTCGGACCCCGGTTCAATTCTTCGATAGTTGTTTTACCTTCGGCTTCACTCCAGCGAAGCAAATCGTAATAACGATGTCCCGGAACTTCGTATGCAAATTCGATACGGCGTTGCAGTTTGTATTCTTCCCATAAATCATGTCCTACAACAGATGAATCGAAATTGTCCAAACCAGCACGTCTGCGTATTTGATTGATTGCATCTTCTGCTTCGCTTGTTTTGTTCAGTTTGATAGCGGCTTCAGCATAGTTCATAAGTACTTCGGCATAGCGAACCATGAAGTAGTATGCATTGCGTTGCTCTGTCTCCAATGTCCCGTCTTCTTTGAAAATACCTTGAATGTATTTGGCCGGATAATAACTTGTGATGGTGTTGGATGAAGCATATTTAACTGGCTTAGACAGGTTTTCGGAGTCTCTGAAACCAGTATGCAGAGCACTGTATTTTTCAGATTGGGTTGGCTCTGACAGGTCGATCCATGTACCGATTAAATACATTTCTTTTTCAACGCCGGCATAATAAGAACCATCATATAAAACAGTTGCATAGAATCGTTCATCGCGGTTTTCATACATCTTGCCGTAATTTTCCGTTTCTGCTTTGTAGTTACCATCGGCATCGACAGAACCGTTCATGTCTACGGTAGCTTGTTTGGTTTTCCACCATTGTTTCCATTTGCCGTCGGCATCGTCTTTTTGGTAGTAGCAGTCAACTAAATCTTGTGTGGGATACGTTGATCCGCGAACACCCCAATCTTTGTTGAAATCATTTGTACTTCCGTAATACTTGCCGACAGGGGCATGGCAAGATGCCACATTAAAACCGGTGCGGTTGTCTTTGTTGAACATAACAGGCCAGATAGACTCGGAAGAGGTATAGCCATCACTGCTATTGAACAGTTTGGCATAGCTTTCATCCAGTTTATATTTGCCAATGACACTCTTGGCCGCATCGTATGCTATTTGATAATAGTGTGACGAGCCTTTTTCAAAGCGATATATTGCTTTTGATTCTTCTGAACCGCTCAGGTTCTCATATAAATTGCTTTTGGCCGCATCTGCAGCACATGCTGCATATAGGGCTACACGTGATTTGATCGTCTGTACGGCATCGGCGTTCACCAATCCGAGTTGAGGTGTTTCCTCTGTTTTGCTGAAATATTCAAGTGATTTGTCGAAGTCGGCAAGTACTTTGTCGAACAACTCTTCACGGGTGATCCTAGGCAACATTGTTTCATCGAAAACATTCATAACCCTGTCTATATAAGGAACGCCACCCCAATATTGTTCCAATTCAAAGTACAACCAGCCTCTAAAGAAGTGACATTCGGCTAAAAGCTGGTTCATGACGGATTCCTGGATAGATGGAACTGTCGGGATACGCTCGATACCTAAATTAGTCGCACGGATCTTTTTGTATTGGTCACCCCAAGGACCGGAAAAACCATCTATACCGTTCAGCGCATCGTAAGTTCTTTGATAAAAACTGTTTTGGCGATAACTTGTCCAGTCGGTTTCATCATTTCCGATGGCATTGTCAGACCATTGTTCAGAGGTAAAATACTGGTTTGCGGTAGCCGGAGCCCAAGTATAAAACTTATAGACGTATGCGCGTGACAATTGGGCGTTTGTCCAGAAGTCATCTTCAAATACTTTGTCTGTAGGTTCTACTCCTAACGGGTCGCAGGCTGTTAATCCTACAGAAGCCATAGCAACACATAGAACGGATGTCTTTGTGATGAATCTTGCTATTTTATTTTTTGATAACAGGCTGAGGCCTGTTTTGTCAATTAATCTCATAATTAAATATTTATCAGTTGTTTTTGATTATAAAGTAACTGTTACACCGAATGTGTAAGAACGCTGGGTCGGATATGCTCCGAGTTTACCGCTGCTACCCCAGATACTTTCGGTTGGAATATATTCAGGGTCTGCCATGTTCTTTAACGGATAGTTTTTGTTTACCCAAGTGAATGCGTTTGTTACAACGAAACTCAAGTCTAAGCCTTTGATGTAAGATACGTTTTTCAATACGTCACGTTTCAAGTCATAACGAATGCTGATGTTCTTCAGTTTCAGGTAAGAAGCATCATATACCCAACGATCGATAAAGGTTGAACCATACGAGTTGTTTCCGCCATTGTTAGGCAATGGAAGTGTTGCGTCGAGATTCGGATTGCCTGGCGTGTAGCTGGTGTTGAGCAGGTATTTGGCGTATTGCCACAAATACCCCTGCTGGCTTCTTAACGGAGACGGCATTGAACCGGTAACATTGGCAGCTCCCTGGAAGAATAATTCAATATCCAATCCTTTCCAGCCACCACCGAGAGTGACACCGTAAAGAGTAAGCGGGGTTGTGCCGGGGTTGTTTACCCAATATCTGTCACCGTTGTCAATTATACCGTCGCCATTGCGGTCTGCGATTTGCATCGTACCGAGTGTATAGCTCTTGTTGTAGGTGTTGCTATTACCATTGTCTAAAACAGCGTTATACAGTTGTTCATATGAACCGAATAGACCGGTATTAATCATTGTACTGCCATAAACATTCTGCATAGCTCTTAATCCCAAGCTGTTTAATTTAGGATAATACCAGTTTGTGCTTTCTGATTCATGACGGGTAACGCGTTCGTCCCAGTAAGAATAAGTAACACCTAAACGATAGTTGAAGTCACCGATTTTATCTCTCCAATTCAAAGAGAACTCAATACCGCCTTTACGGCTTGTTTCGAATGGAGCGTTTATTTTTGGTGTATTGGGCATACCTAAAATAGGGGTATAAACCAATTTTTCATTCATGTTCATGGCTTTACCATGATTCATGTATAAATAGGTGTCGAACGATCCGCTTAAACGGTTCTTTAACAAGTCGAAATCGATACCACCACTCAATTGGCGAGAACGTGACCATGACAAATCGCTGGCTACATTTGATTCAATCCAAGCAGCATTACTACCCATATTTGCCCCAAGCAGGATCGTACCGTCTTGTTTGTATTGGTTCATAAAGCTGAAAGGACTACCGATTTCTCCACCCACGATACCGTAGCTCAAACGCAACTTAAGCATGTTGAAGATATCCGGATTGAGGATGTCTTTGATAAAGTTTTCTTCTGTCATCACCCAACCGGCTGATGCTGCCTGGAAGAATCCCCAACGTTTATCCGGACTGTAGCTCAAAGACGCATTATAGTTTGCGCTATATTGCAGCAAGTATTTGCCGGCATAATCGTAAGTGACACGGCCTACCCAGGAAGAAGAACCCCATTTCTCTTCGCCACCACCTGAACCATTATAGGTTGTTCCGGCTCCGATTTGGGGAACGAATGTGGTCGGGTATCCTTTCATGGTGATGTTGGTGTAATTGGTATTTCTCACCTGGCTTTGGTAAGTAATCATACCGCTTACGGAGTGTTTGCCGAAAGAACGGCTATAGTCTGCCTGGTAAATACCGGTAGTCAATAAATAGTTGTTCCATTTCTGGTAAACACTGGCATCTTGTGCGTTAAAATTATTAGGCATCGTAGCTGCCGGGCTGGAATAAACATTTTCCTGCGGGTGGCTGAACTTTTTATTCATGCTGTAGCTGGTACTGAAGTTTACGCTGGCACCTACGGATAAACCTTCAACCCAAGGCAAATTCCATTTCAAACCCATGTTGGCCTGCAAACGATAATCGTATACATTGTCAAATCCGGTACGGAGCAAGGCGGCCGGAGAATTGTTTCTTTCCAAGCCGGTACTCCAGCGTTCAGGTTTGTTTAGCATTTCTCCGCCTTCGAATAATGCTTTGTTGAATACATTGTCTCCTTCCGCCGGACGTTCTTTAGTTGAAACGATACCATTCAAGTTTAACGTGAACTTCAGGCTCTTGTCGTTCAGCAAAGCTGCTTCTGAGTTTAACAAAGCATTAATCTGCTCGTATCCGTAGGTGTCACTGATACCTTTTTGGTTCAGGTAGCCTAAACTTGAATAATATTTTACACGATCACCACCACCGCGCACGCTCAAGTTGGTTTGGTACATGGGTTGTACATGGTCGAAAAACTCCCATGGATCGTATGTCTGGTAATAGTCTTCAATGTTGCCTCCTTGCGTGGTGAAAGGATCGAACAAATTGTTGATGTCTTGCATGCTATATCCCATGCTGTATCTTTCGTTGACCAGATTCATGATCTCCTCGCGGCTTTTTCCTTGCTGGTTCAGATACCCCATGTAATATTTTGACATTTCCGTGTTGTTGTATTTAGGGTTCTCTTCGAAGTTGGCAGCATACAAATCGTTCATGGTCCGAGCGTAATCGTATGTGTTCATACCTTTGGAACGATAAGAAGGAGTCATGACGGATATCTTTTGGTTGAATGTGATATCCAGTTGTCCGGCAACACCTTTTTTAGTGGCAATAACTACAACACCGTCTTCGGCACGCGGACCGTAGATAGCGGTAGCAGATGCGTCTTTTAAGATAGTCATTGTTGCAATGTCGTCCGGACGTAAGCGGTTGAAGAAGATTTCTCCCTGTTCGGTTTCCATTACAACGTCGTCGATCACGTACAAAATTTTGTCACCACCACGGATCCAGATTTTGGTCGTTTCACCCGGTGCTCCGGAACCGGACTGGGTGGTAACACCTGTTACACGACCTCCCAAACCGTCACTGATAGATGTTACGGGCAGTTTGGCGATCGATTCCATTTTTACGGTAACAGCTGATGCTGTTAATGTTTTTGCTTTTTGGATACCACCATAACCGGTAATCACTACTTCTTCCAGAGCTTGTGAATCTTCTTGGAGTTTGATAGTCAAGTTAGATAGCCCTGTATACTTGATCTCCTGGGTGGTGTAACCTACAAACGAAATTTGGATAGTAGCTCCGTTTTTGACTCCTTCCAAGACTACTTTACCGTCTAAGTCGGTAACATTACCATTAGTTGTCCCTTTTACAACTACGGATGCTCCGGTAACAGGACCGAATTCATCCTCTACAATAACCGTCACTTTCCCGTTTTGCTGGGAAATGTTCACACTCGGTCTAATGGGTGTTGTGTCGGCTTTTATGCTCTCAGGAGAACATAATATGCCTGCAAACAGCATTAAACCAATTGGTTTGAAGTTTTTTAGCATAATGTGCGTTTTTAGTTTAATATTAATATGTTATAGGTAAAAAAACTCTCTGATGTTGTTTTGGTATTTTTCCATTCGTTGGAACAGTACTCTTCCTGCTATCGGAAAAGTGTTCTTCCTGTCATCGGAAGAGTACTGTTCCGACTATCGGAAAAGCACTGTTCCGATCACCGGAAAAAGAATTATTCAATTTCCGGTCTGTCGCTTCCTCCGACTGTCAGTATGTAAGGGAAACGGTTACGACGGGGTTCGTTTAATAAAATCTTAGCATTTCCGCTGGCTTGAGTTGCTATTTCCAGATAGTAAGTACCGGCAGCCAAAGGCGGAATGATAAAAGAAAAATAGGATGGATCGTTGCGTAGCAGTGAAGCTACCGGAACTTTTGTTTCTGTATCGTCTGTTGTAGAAACGAAATAGAAACCAACATCCTTGCCTTCTTCACCAGCGATTTTCACGCGGTTCCCTTTACCATTCAAGCCTCCGCCCGGGGTGATCTGGTTGTTTTCGCTACCTGTTGTTACGTCTGTGACGGTTGTTATGACGGGTAATCCTTCGGCTGTGCCGGAAATGATTACGGTGATATTTCCCAGATCTTTTTTCATTTCAACCAGGGGTACGCTACGAAGAACCACATTGTTTTTCGCTGGGTCGAATTTTGCATCCGGACCGATAAACGGACCATCGACACCCAAGGAGTTTGTAACGAAGCCAAATTCAACTGTAGAGGCATTGTAAAGTTCGATTTTTGCCTGTTCTTTCAAATCATTGTAGGCACTCTCTAATTCAGAAGCAGTGAATTTACTGTTTGCAGATGTTAGCTGGCAAAGGTCTTTAATAGTACGTTTTGCTTGGTAAATCACATTGCAAGTGAAATCGTCTTCGCGTTCAGTCAACTCGTTAGGAGTTAATTTTCCTGTAATACTGCGCATTTTGGGTTCTGTAGCTGCCATATTGATATTAGTTTTAATTAGTTCTTGGAGAACTAAGTACTTTTATGGTTTTTATTTGCTTTCGAAGTGGATTGAAGGTCCAAAAATGAAGTTTGATATGAATTTGCATGTACTTATAGAGATGAAATGTTAATTGGTTTAGTTAAAAAAACGATATTTCAAATAAATATTATTGTTATTTAAAATTAATCCATACTTTTGCGAGATAAAACAACCTTAGTTCTCCAAGGACTAAGGTTGTTTTGTTTTATAATTCAAATCATTCAAAGAGTCTTGTTGGATTGTTTTTTTATTGGGTAAAATATTGCGTTGTGTTTATTTATATAAATAATGTTGTGGTTGTTGTGATTTTTTATATAGTAGAATAAGGATAGTTGATCAAAGAAGTGGATCGGCTATTTTTGTATTATAGCCTGGAAGTACGAACCGGTATCTTTAATGTGAACCGGCTGCCCTTGCCCTCTTCCGAGGTGATCAGGATATCCCCGTCCAGGCGTTCGGCAATTGTTTTGCAGATGGCAAGGCCCAACCCTGTTCCTTGGGCAAATTCATCCTGTTTGTAGAAACGTTCGAATACTTTTTCGAGGGCCTCTTTGGCGATTCCGATGCCGGTGTCTTCTACATAAATATAAACATATCCCTCTTTTTCTTTGTATTCATATCCCAGTTTGATATATCCTTTCCTGGTGAACTTAACTGCATTGTTGATAAAGTTCGTGATCACCTGAGTAAACCTGAAACGGTCGACGTGGACATCGATACTCAACGGCGGCATATCCTTGATAAACTGAATATGGGGAGGTATGAGCAGATGATGGGTCTGGTAGACTTCATCGATCAGTTCGTTTAACCTGCATGTCTCAAAGCTGAATGTCATCCGGCCGGATTCAATGCGTGACAGTTCCAGAATATCATTGATCAGTTTCAAAAGCAGGTTGCAGTTTTTATTGATCGTATCTTTAAATAACTCTTTTTCCTCTGCGGTGATGTCTTCTTCTTCTTGTAGCAGATTCGAAAAACCAACGATGGCGTTCAAAGGAGTCCGTATCTCATGGCTCATATTAGCAAGGAAGGCCGATTTCATTTTGTTGGCCTCTTCCGCTTTTTCCTGTAACACTTTCAGTCTTTCTTCTTTTTCTTTAAATGCCTGGATATTCAGGCATAAACCTATAACTGTCTGTTCCGGATCCGTTTTGTCTTCTCCCTGGTTGTAACGAAGCTCCCACCAACAATAACCTTTCCCGTTGAAATTGAAACGGCATTGTATCGTCGTTTCTTCCCAGATTCCGGAATAGATATCCTGGATATGGCTGCGCAGGTGTCCCTGGTCATCCGGATGCGTGATAGACAGCAGTTCGGCAAGAGATATTTTGCGGGGAGCCATTTGATTTGCCGTAAAGAAGTCGTTTTCAAAAATGAATAATTCGTTTTCCAACTTCCATGCATATGTATTTCCGCCCTCCAGCGCCAGTCTCAGGAACCGTTTCTCTTTGAACAAATTGGTTTGTATCTGTTTCTTACGTTTGAACTCCCTTCTATACATCAGGGTCAACTGTGAGATGACGTATATGATCAGCAACAGGAATAGAGCACATGTGATGATCATTGCCTTATGATAACGTTCGTAGAACGGGAGGTTATAGATAACGCTGCCCTCCGGCAAATCATTTCTACTGAGATTAAAACGTACCATTTCATTCCAGTCGAAAGCATATATTTTCGGGCTTTCAGTGATGGTATAATTTGTTGTCAGGGCACCGTTCAGAATTTCAGCTGTTCTTTCAGCTACAATGTCCGTTTGTATATCCAGGGTGGTAAAATATCCACCGGTAATACCTTTATCATCGTTAAACCCATTATTGATAACAGTGAAATTGGGAACATTGGCCAGGCGGCCTATAGTTAGAACATCAAAATCGAGGATGATTTGCAAACATGCTGTGTATGGTTTGTTCTGGAAAATCGAGAGCAAGCCTTTGGCGGAAAGGTATGCTGTTTCAGTTGTGTATAAAACTGATTTGTCGGGTTTACCCGGTAGAAGATCTTCGGGGTATTCATTTCTTTTTTGGTGATACAGACCGATCCGCAATGCCCTGTCTGTCCCTTTTACCTCTTCCTGAATGGTCCTGAACGATTCCCGACTCATGAAACGGGCATTTTTGAAGAACAGGATCTTGGAAGGGCCATATAATTTCTCAATGAGTTCAATCGTTTTTAGGTAATTGGGTTTGTCCCAGAAACCGGTGACGTTCGGATGCTGTTCCAGTAAATCCCAGTTGGGGAAGTTTACTCCCGAAAACACCACAGGTTTGTTTTTTCCCAGCGGATGGTTGCATGCCATCAATGTATAAGTAGCCTGATCGTCGTTTGACAGGATAATATCGGGATCCCAATTCCGGATTGAGTCTAAATAATGGAACATCCGCTCATTCTCTTCCTTTTCATTATAACGCTCGCAATCCAGATAGAATGTTTTGATATTTGTTAGAATATTCTTTTTCTCCAGTTTCCCGGCAATCATGTCGCCGAATTGGGAGTAAGTGATAAGATCCTCCGTATAGGACTGGAGAATAAGTACTTTATATGGAGTATTGCCGGTAGCAGCCTCCATATTTCTTCCTGCTCCCAAAGAAATCAGAAGATATAATAGCAATATGTGCCCAAAGCGTTCCAAAGAATTGTATCCTGTTATTACCCTTGTAGTTATTTTCCTATTACAACAAACAGTGTTATATCCGACATTTACCAGAGATAACACTGTTTATATTAATACTATGTTATGAGGGGACAAAGATAATTAAAAGACTAATAAAATCAACGGTTATCGATTCTTTATTGTTTTTTGTGGATAATCCGGGTATAATAAATACTTTTTTCGCATTTGTTTATACTTGTCCAGTTCCGGCTGCCAGCTCTCACGTATTTCCTCCTCTGTCAGTCCTCTGACAATCTGGTAACGGAGTTCTTTGGTGCCGGCCAGCAGGTCGAACCATTGCGGACGGGAGAAAAAGAAAGCCTGTTCGTTTCCCGCCTTATTATAGAAGTCCAGGAAAAAGCGCAGGGTCAATCCTCCCTCGAAAGGATATTCCCGGAGGTCGATGCCATAGCATTCCTTGTCTTTTTGCAAAGGATTCGTATCGAAGCCCGGCAATGAAACAGGAGTGAATGCGAAATCGCCGTATTTCCGGTCCGGGTATCCGATCACCTGGAACGGATAGTAAGTACCGCGTCCGACACTGACGTTGGTTGCCTCGAAGAAGCATAACGACGGATATAGGCGGATCGACTGGTCGTTTGGCAGGTTAGGCGAAGGCTTGACCGGCAACCAGTACGGATCGCCATGTTTCCAGTTTTCCATTTTAACGATATGCAGTTTGCAACTGTCCGGAGAGCTTTTCAACCAGCCTTCACTGTTGATCATCCAGGCCAGTTCGCCAACCGTCAGGCCGTGCAATAGTGGGATAGGATCGACACCAACAAACGATTCAAAACCTTTCTGACGGATCGGGCCGTCCACAAAATCATTGGGATTCGGACGGTCGAGTACGATAAACTCGACGCCATTTTCCGCACATGCTTCCATTACATAATGCATGGTACTTATATACGTATAGAAACGGGCTCCCACATCCTGAATATCGAATACGATAACATCCAACCCGTTCAACTGTTCGGCTGTCGGCCTTTTGTTTTTACCGTAAATGGATACGATGGGAATGCCGGTTTTCAGGTCACGGCTGTCTTTTACTTCTTCCCCGGCATCGGCTGTTCCCCGGAAACCATGTTCGGGTGCAAAAACCTTTTTCACTTGAATGCCTTTTTCAACCAGGGCATCCAGTAAATGTTTCTGTTGTTTTTCCAGAATAGAAGTCTGGTTGATAACCAGTCCCACTTGTTTGTCTTTCAGCAAGCGGGTAATCACATCCATACGCTCGGCACCTAAAACCAAAGGTCCCTGAGTTGTTGCGGCTTGTAATCCGGGCATGAGCAATATGCCGATAAACCAAAGTGTAAGCCTGAAAACTGTTTTCATAATCCGTTTCCTACTGTTTATTATCTGCAAAAGTAGCAAATGTTCGTATCTTTAAAGCAACGAAAGGATTAAATGTGTTTCTATTTAACATGTTTGCCTTGAACCATCATACTTGATTTCGTGTTGATTTAATATAAACAAAAAGAATAATCATATGACAACAAAACTTCCAAAGATCAAAGAAAAAGCGAAAACCGAAGCATTAGTGTTGGATCACAAAGAAGATCGGTATCCGGTACAACAGGTGGCAACAGACGGTGAAGTAACAAAAAAAGAGGTGAAAGACGCCGTCAAAGAAATCAACCCCGACCTGAATAGCCTCGGAAGCAGAGGATAGCATTTTATCAGCCGTATACTGGATAGCCAATATAAAATATCTGTATCTTCGCAACCGGATTAACTTAAAACAAGGTATGGATAAAATGAATCCTATTGATATTATCTCAAAATATTATCCGGCAGAATCGGATGCTTATCATATATTGGTTACCCATAGCCGGAGTGTTGCCGACAAAGCATTGAACCTGGCCCGGATGCATCCGGAAATGAATCTGGACATTCCGTTCATAGAAGAAGCCGCTATGCTGCATGATATAGGCATTTTCTTGTGTAATGCTCCGGAGATCGGCTGTTTTGGGGATGCCGAATACATCTGTCACGGCTATCTGGGAGCTGACCTGATGCGTAAAGAAGGCTTTCCCCGCCACGCATTGGTTTGCGAACGGCATACCGGGACCGGTATAACCCGTGAAATGATAGAGGAGCGGCATCTTCCGCTTCCTTCACGTGTAATGGTGCCGGTTTCGTTGGAAGAACAGCTGATCTGTTTTGCCGATAAGTTTTACAGCAAGACAAAACTGGATAAGGAAAAGTCCGTTGAGAAGGTAAAACAGGGCCTTTCAAAGTACGGAGAAGATACTGTAATACGTTTTGATAACTGGTGTAAACTCTTTTTAGGGGAATAAAAGCTATAGGGCTCATTAATTTATTATACATTTGCACGCTGTAACGATTCAGTTGACAGTTGATAGTTGACAGTTGACAGTTGGCGATTGGCAATTAGGATAATCTTAATTTTCAATTTTCAATTTTCAATCTTTAATTATCAGTTGTCAACTGTCAACTGTCAACTTAATTAATGAGACACAGAGGCTTATTTATCCTTTTATATTTTCTCGCAGGGGCTTTGATGATGTATTCGCAGGAGCTGGTTGCCCCGCGTGATACCGTATTGCCAGTCAATGGGGATACGATAACGCAGGCAGCCACTGATAGTACAGTCCTTGTATCCGACTCTACCAAGAACAATAAGGTCGGTCTCGATGCACCGGTTGTTTACCAGGCGAAAGACTCTATGGTAATGACTGCCGGCAACTGGGCGTATCTCTATGGCGAAAGTGATGTAAAATATCAACAGATCGGATTACAGGCTGAAAATATAGAGATGAGCCTGGACAGCAGCCTGGTGTTTGCCAAGTTCGGTCTCGACTCTATCGGTGAAGAGTTCGGTTACCCGTTGTTTAAGGATGGTGATCAGGAGTACGAATCGAAAACGATGCGTTATAACTTCAATACCAAGAAAGGGTATATTACCGATGTGATCACCCAACAGGGAGAGGGATTCGTAACTGCCGGCCGTACAAAGAAGATGGACGACGATGTCCTGAATATGGTGGGTGGTAAATATACTACTTGTGATGAGCATGATCACCCTCACTTTTATATCCAGATGACCAAGGCGAAGGTCCGTCCTAAAAAGAATATCGTGACAGGTCCGGTCTATATGGTGATCGAAGATGTACCGTTATATCCGATCGGTCTGCCTTTCTGCTTCTTCCCGTTTTCCAGTACTTATTCTTCCGGTGTGATTATGCCGACCTATACCGATGACTCTCAGCGGGGATTTGGTTTGCGCGACGGAGGATATTACTTTGCACTGAGCGATTATATCGATTTGGCGGTGACTGGTGAGATCTATACGAAAGGTTCCTGGGGGCTTCAGGCGCAGTCTTCCTATAAAAAGAGGTATCTTTTTTCGGGTAACTTCAATGCGGCTTACCAGGTCAGCAGGTATGGCGATAAGGGGCTTGACGACTATAGTCTGTCGAAAGACTTCCGGTTGAACTGGACGCACAGCCAGGACCCGAAAGCGAATCCGTACCGGACTTTTTCTGCCAGTGTCAATTTTGCGACTTCCAGTTTCGACCGTAACAGTGCGATGGGTATTTATAACCCGAATACGACAAACAATACAAAAGGTTCCAGTATCAATATCACGCAGCGTTTTCCGAACAATCCGTTGACGCTTTCGGCAACCATGAACGTGAACCAGTCTTCCAAAGACTCCATGATCTCAGTGACATTGCCTGACCTGACTATTACGCTGAGCCGTATATTCCCGTTCAAGCGTAAGAATCCGGTGGGAAAAGAACGGTGGTATGAAAAGATCTCCATGAGTTATTCGGGATATTTCAAGAATAGCATCACAACGAAGGAAAACCAGTTGTTTAAATCGAATATCATAAAGGACTGGAAGAACTCGATGGACCATAGCATTCCGGTCAGTGCTACATTTACCGCATTCAAGTATATCAATATATCTCCGTCTTTCAATTATAAGGAAAGCTGGTATACCAGTAAAATCACCAAGCAGTTCGATCCGCACCTGAATACTTTGGTAAACCGTGATACTACTTACGGATTCTATCGTATTTACAACTACAGTGCGTCGTTATCAGCTTCGACTACGTTGTATGGTTTTTACAAGCCGCTTCCTTTCCTGGGAGATAAAGTGGAGATGATCCGCCATCGTTTCGAACCATCTGTCAGCATTAGTGCCGCTCCTGACTTTGGCGGTAGTATCTTTGGCTTTTATGATCATTATCAGTACATAGATGCAAATGGCGATCCTATCGATTATGTTTATTCTCCTTTCGCCCACAACGGGTCTATCCCGAGTGGAAAGCAGGGTAGTTTGAACTTTTCGCTGGATAATAACGTAGAAATGAAAATTAAGTCGGATAAAGATACTACCGGCTTTAAAAAGATCAGCCTGATCGATAAGTTATCCTTGGGGATGAGTTATAATATGGCGGCGGACTCTTTCAAATGGAGTGACCTCTCTGTCGGATTGCGTTTGAAGTTCTCAAAGAGTTATACGTTGAATCTGAACGGACAATTCGATACTTATACCTATGGTGCGGATAAAAACGGGAAGCCGATAAGACTGGATATTCCCCGTTGGAAAGCCGGCAAAGGTATCGGACGTCTGCGTTCAACAGGAACCAGCTTCTCCTATACTTTCAACAACGATACGTTCAAGAAGTGGTTCGGAGGTAAAACGGATAGTAATATCCCGGAAGAGAATGCCGGAGACGGCGAATTGGAAAATCTGACAGCCGAGAATGCGGATGGTGAGAATGCGGATGCGGAAGGAACTCAGGAAGGTGGCCGTTTGCGTGGCAAGAAGAAAGATACCGGAGAGTATGATTCGGATGGTTATCTGGTTTCGAAAATCCCCTGGAGCCTTTCTTTCAATTACAGTATGCAGTTACGCTATGGCGATTTCGATCCGAACCGATTGGAGTATAAGTATAAGCTGACCCATGCACTGAGCTTTAACGGAAATATCCAGCCGACAAAGAACTGGAGCTTTAACTTCAATGCCACTTACGACGTCGAGAACAAAAAGATTTCGTTTATGACTTGTAATATAACCCGTAACCTGCACTGTTTCCAGATGTCGGCAAGTATCGTTCCGGTGGGAGCGTATAAGTCGTACACATTCTCTGTAGCAGTAAGTTCTTCCCTGTTGAAAGACTTGAAGTATAACCAGAGCAGCAGCGTTCGTTCAGGTCAGGACTGGTATTGATCTCATAGGAAAGAAAAGACATAAAGAAAGGGCGATGAATTTATTTTCAACGCCCTTTCTTTATCTTGGTATTTACCATTCTATAGGAGTCTGTCCTGTGGCTATCAGATAATCGTTTGTCTTACTGAAATGCTTGTTCCCGAAGAATCCGCGGTAGGCGGAGAGGGGGGAAGGATGCGCTGATTTGAGTATCATATTGCGCGAAGCATCGATAAAAGCACCTTTGCGCTGTGCATATGAACCCCACAGGATATAAACAATGTGGCTGCGCTCTTCTGTCAGTTTGTGGATTACCGCATCCGTAAAAGCTTCCCATCCCCGGTTCTGGTGCGAACCGGCCTGATGTGCACGGACTGTCAATGTCGCATTCAACAATAAAACACCCTGGTCTGCCCAACGCAGCAGATTCCCGCTTTTAGGCATAGGCGTACCCAGGTCGCTTTCTATCTCTTTAAAGATGTTGATCAGGGATGGAGGATAAGGAGTCCCGTCCTGAACAGAGAAACAAAGCCCGTGAGCCTGTCCCGGTTCGTGGTAAGGATCTTGTCCCAGTATGACTACTTTTACTTTATCAAAAGGACAATGCTCGAAAGCATTAAAGATGTATGGTCCCGGAGGATAGACTGTTCCGTGACTGTATTCCTGTTTTACGAAGTTGATTAACTCTTTGAAATAATCTTTTTCAAATTCGGGGGCTAACCGTTCTTTCCAGCTTTGTTCGATCTTTACGTCCATAATTGAAAGTTAAATTAATAGCATTCCGGCAGCACGGGCTTCCTGACGCATTTCTTCCGGCCAGATGCTTGCCTGGATTTCTCCGATATGAGCTTTGCGCAGATAAAACATGCACAAACGGCTTTGTCCGATACCGCCGCCGATGCTTTGGGGCAGTTCGCCGCTCAAGAGACGTTTGTGGAAGTATAGTTCTTTCTTTTCTTCCGCATTACAAGTCTTTAGCTGGCGTAGCAGTGCTTCTTTATCCACACGGATACCCATAGAGGATAATTCCAGTGAGCGGTTCAGTACGTCGTCCCAGACAAGCAGGTCGCCGTTTAGTCCGACCTGTCCGTTTTCAGCGACAGTCGACCAGTCGTCGTAGTCCGGAGCACGTCCGTCATGTTTCTGTCCATTGCTCAGTTGGCATCCGATGCCGATGATGAATACGGCTCCGTATTCCTTGGCAATAGCGTCTTCCCGTTCTTTCGGTGTAAAGGTAGGATATTTTTGTAATAAATCCTCGGAATGTATGAAATGAATCTGCTGGGGGAGAGACGGCCTTATCTGCGGGAACATTTCGTAGACCAGATATTCCGTACGTACCATAGCGGCGTAGATACGGCGCACAATCTCTTTCAGAAATTCAACATTGCGTTCTTTAGGGCTCATAACACGTTCCCAGTCCCACTGGTCAACGTATAAGGAATGCAGGTTCCCCAGTTCTTCATCCGAACGGATAGCATTCATATCGGTATAAATACCATAACCCTCTTCTATATTATAGTCTGCTAAAGTGAGGCGTTTCCACTTAGCCAGCGAGTGGACGATCTCTGCTTTTGAATCGTCCAGGTCCTTGATAGGAAAAGTGACAGCCCGTTCGGTTCCGTTCAGGTCATCGTTGATTCCCATACCTTTCAGAACGAACAAAGGAGCCGTGACACGACGCAGGCGTAATTCGGAAGATAAGTTTTGCTGGAAAAAGTCTTTGATTTTCTTGATACCCATTTCTGTTTGAGACAGGTTAAGCAAAGCCTTATATCCCGCAGGTTTAATTAGATAGCTCATATACTTGTTGTGCTTTGTGTTTGTTAAATATGCGTGGCAAAGATAATGATTAATGGCAAAATAGCAATATAGCAGCCCTTTTTATTTGCAAAATGGCAGTATATCCGCTAAAGAGAGTTGCAAAATATCAGAAGTTATGTTTTTCGGCAGAAAAAAGAAAGAATATGAAAACTCATCCTCAATACATTTGCTTTCCTCCGATATTATATTTACTTTTGCCCCGTCTTTGGCCTGGTAGCTTAGTGAATAGAGCGTCAGATTCCGGTTCTGAAGGTCGAGGGTTTGAATCCCTCCCGGGTCACAACAAAAAAGCGATGTCATATGATGTCGCTTTTTTTGTTTAAATACTTCTCGTTTACTTTCTCTTTGAAAATAATATAATTGACAAAATGAAGTGATATTGGTCTGTTGCAGAGTAAAATGGTTTTATTTGGCCGTTTTTTATGACGAGCGTACTGCTTTGGATCGGTATTGTAGAAGAGTGTTGAATACATAATTTAACAATGGTATTGAGGCATGCGCGTTTTTCTGTTTGTTTTAAATAATTTGGGGGTTCGTTTAAAACGAGTTTTTTTTCATTTTAAATGAGATGGGGATTTATTTAAAGCAAGATTTTTGTTAATAAGTGTTGATTCTGGCTTTTTCAGAAGCTGTTTTGCGTGGGAAAAGTCTGTTGAACAACATTTTTATTTTCTGTAGCAGGGTAAACAGGCGCAGGTTTTGAATTGGCATATTTGTGATGTTTTCGATTGATGCGGGTCCTATTGTTCTATATTCTTACTTGTATGTTTCATAATGATGTTTTATGCTGTTTAAGTGTGATCAACTGTTATTCATTAAGTCGCCGAGAAGTGCGTGAATTATAACGGGTATTGGGTTGGGATCGTACATCTCTTTCTGGGGTGGGGTGAGTTGACAATTTGATATTTAGTTTTACTTTCGTTTGGGGTGTTAAGCAGGATTGAATGAACTTTTCATTTTTTCTTTTGTTTTATATATAAGTTATTAATTAAGATAAAACAAAATACTATGTTGGCGATATACAGATTTTTGTTTCCGTCGAAGCCTGACGGAATTACTATTTCCTTGTTATTATTGGCGTTGCGCATCCTCTTCGGTGGCTTATTATTGAGTCATGGTATCCAGAAATGGAATAATTATGCGGAGATGTCTGCTGTTTTTCCTGATCCGCTGGGAGTGGGGAGTAATGTGTCGTTGGGGCTTGCTATCTTTGGTGAACTTGCCTGCTCGATCGGATTTATTTTTGGCGCATTATATCGTCTGGCAATGATACCGATGATATTTACTATGTGTATGGCTTTTTTTGTTATCCACGGGAGTGATCCTTTTGCGGTGAAAGAGCTGGCCTTTGTTTATCTGGTGGTATTTATATTAATGTATATTACCGGTCCGGGTAAATTCTCGATTGATCGGTTCATCTCTGTGCCGCTGTCGAAGAAGAGAAGGTAAAAATCAGGTGTCGCAGAGTAGGGTTACGATCCCTTGTTTTGCCGGATAGGTACTATTAATAGACTACATTCTTTTGTGTCTATGTTTATTTGGATTATGGTATTCTGTGTGATCCATCCTTCAAGGAGCCGATCGCACGGATAAGTCTTACTGCAATAATCGATATAATGAATAAGTTCCATTGTATCGTCGAGGAAAAGAAATGCCCCTTTGCACATTTTGTTGGAATCGAATAAGCAAGTCAGTGTCGAAGACTCGAACCGGACTTCCAAGCTGGTTTCTTTCTGGGCATTAAATATGTACTGGTTTTCATTCTGTTCTCTGTTAAGAAAGATCGTTTTTACAAAACTAAGGGGTTTGTTGATTGCGAGGCATCCCAGGGTTATTTGTTCTGCATAATTCCTATTGTTTTTTTGAGTCATTTTATTGTCTGTTTAATGAATGATAGGCAAAGGAATAAAATGTAGACGGGATGATTCATCAGGTAAGCTGATTTCTTATTAAATGTGGTAGTAATATTATTCGGAGTCTTATCGGCGGATATTATTCTATTAAATAAAATATTATCAGGATTAATACTTACTTTTGCATTAGGTAAATCATATACAATAATTAATATGGAGGCAACAGTAAAGAAAAGTAATCATGGAGCGAATGTTCGTCGTTGGAGGGAATGGCGAAATGTTAATCAGGATGTGCTTGCAGAACAGATAGGTGTTTCACAGGCTACTTTGTCCGGTTATGAGAAAAGGGATAAATTGGAAATAGAAATACTGGAAAAGATTGCTAAAGCTTTAAATATTCCTGTTGAGGCCATTACCGAAATGGAAGATGGAACTTCTATTAATATTGTTGCAAATACATTTGATAATCAATCATCCGCTGTCAATTGGTGTCCAACCTTTAATCCCATTGATAAAATAGTGGAACTTTATGATAAACTTCTGGAAGCAGAAAAAGAAAAGGTTGCTATGTTGCAGGAGGTTTTAAGGGATAAGAGATGATTGATATAGGTATTATAGATTAGGGAAATTATATTTAAACTGCTCAGTTATTATCAGTTTTGAATGTTACTTTTCTCTAGAAAGAAAAGTAACCAAAAGTTCA
>NZ_QTMM01000028.1:0-1513 GCF_003635445.1 Parabacteroides sp. AF17-3
TATCCGGTGCTTCATCTGAGTCTCAATGCGAAATTCTACGAAACGAAAGAGAGTTTGGAACAAATACTGGAAGGTCATTTTATTCAATGGGAAAAACTATTCGGTAAAACAGATGAAGAGTTAGGTTATGAAGAACGTTTCATGCAAATCATCCAACAAGCCTGTGAGAAAACAGGGGAGAAGGTAGTCGTCCTGATCGACGAATACGATAAACCTCTGTTACGTACATTATTTAATGATGACCTGCACAACGTTTACCGCGAAATGCTGACCGGCTTTTACACCGTCCTGAAAGATGCTGACCGCTACCTGCGTTTTGTATTTATCACCGGAGTGACAAAGTTCTCGCAACTGGGTATTTTCAGTAATCTGAACCAACTGATGGATATCAGTATGGCTCCTGCTTACGCAACGATTTGCGGTATGACAAAGGTAGAAATCGAACGCGACTTTCAACCCGAGCTGGCTGCCCTTGCCGCCAGGAACAAGCTGACATACGAACAAACAGTAAATGAAATGACGAAACGTTATGACGGATACCATTTCTCGGAATTCCTGGCGGACGGTATCTATAATCCTTTTAGCGTACTGAATGCACTGGTTCAAGAACGTTTCAGCAGTTACTGGTTCGCAACAGGAACCCCTACGATGCTGGTCGATATGCTGAAAAAGACAGACTACGATCTGCGCCAGCTGGACGGCATAGAAGTGCCGGCAGCCGCACTGACCGACTACCGGGCAGACTTCCATAACCCGGTGCCGATCATTTATCAGAGTGGATACCTGACGATTAAGGGATATGATCCTATAAAGAATTTCTTCATACTCGATTATCCGAATGCCGAAGTGGAATATGGATGGTTAAACTTTATCACACCGTATTATACGTCTTTATCGGAAGCGAATGCTCCGTTTTATATCGGTAAGTTTTGGGATGAGTTGCGTGCCGGTGATGTCGATGCATTTATGGAACGGCTGCGTGCTTTCTTTGCAGACATTCCCTATGAACTGAACGACCGGACCGAACAGCATTACCAGATAATCTTCTATCTGGTCTTCAAACTGTTGGGGCAATATATAGAAGCCGAAGTTCGCAGTGCCCGAGGGCGTGCGGATGCAGTGGTAAAGACAACTGATTATATCTACGTATTCGAATTCAAATTGGACGGTTCGGTAGACAAAGCCCTCCAACAGATCGACGACAAAGGCTATCTGATCCCTTACACAGTCGATAGCCGCCAGTTAGTCAAAGTCGGCGCCGACTTCAACAAAGAAGACCGCAATATCGGTGAATGGAAAGCCGTTTTCTGTTGATAGGCGGGGTTCGCGGCAGGTGAAAATATAGAAATAAATGAGCTATCCCGTTCCCGTGCCCGACACGGGATCGCAAAGGCACAAACCGTATCCTATATGTATGGTTCACCGATAGGATCGGGTGACTATGTAGTCAATGAGGCCGGTACTGCTGTGGCTGCCGATGATATAGGCTTGACTCTTTACCGCGGAGAATATG
>NZ_QTMM01000028.1:1523-43635 GCF_003635445.1 Parabacteroides sp. AF17-3
ACAAATTCTGAACCTATTGCTATCTCCATTGGCATATTGCCACATTGGCCCATTATTTCTTCCCTCTTTATCAATCGCATCTGTTGTAAACGATAAATAAAACAGATGCACCGATCGTTACACGGCATCCCCGGAGGATGTCGTGCCGCTTTTCGTGTGTCTACGAATAATTTATAAACAAAAAATATGAGACTGAATAACTTAGTTGCTAAACCGTTCCTGCTGGCTGCCGCCTTCGTTTTGTTGGCCGCCTGTCATGATGACGACAAACCCGAACCTGAGCATGAAGGGGAGGGACAACTCATCGTCACGGTCGAAAACCCCGGCGCACAGGCACTGTCTCTCCGCATCTTTGGCGACGGACTGACGGAACCGCTCGAAAGCCGGTTCGACGCAGCAAATGCGACAGGCAAACTCGATAAATGGCTGCCTGCCGGACAGTATGACGCCCTGCTCACGACCGACGATCCGGAAGCGGTCACGATAGACGGTACCGACGGCTTTGCCACGGCTACCACAACAGTTCGTGTCCCTGAAGGATCAACAATAATGCCTGCGCTGAACACTCCTGTCTATGTAGCCAGCCGTTCGGGCATATCCCTTACCGAAGGAAAGACGAATGAACTGACCCTTCAACCCGAAGATATCCGTAAGATACTGCGTCTCACGGTGACGGCCCCCGGCAGACAGATCGCCGGTTCGCTGGATGCTACCTTGCAGGGCATTGCCGGTAGAGTAAATCTGGCGACAGGAATGATAACATCTTCTGCGACCCTCGATATGACTCTTCCGGCTCCCGATGCACAGAAGGCTTACAGCACAACAGCCGGTATCCTCGGTATCGCCTGGCCGGAAGACGTCGATCCCAGTACATCGAGCGACACCCATCTTCTGACATTATCCTGGCAAGGTACGGACGGGAAAAAGCAAATCTACAGTGAAGATGTCTCGTCACAGCTCTACCGGGCAACTGAAGCAGGTGCCGACACCCTCGACCTGGCCGTTACCATCCCGGAGGAAATCGCCAAAGTCGCTATACATTTATATACAGGTATCCGTACCCGTGCCACCGTCGATGCTTTCGACGGTACACCCGTCAATATTGCAGCCGGAAACACAGCCGGGCAATATTCCGACAGTTGGGAAGGAGAAGCTACCGATAACGAAATCGTCCTGTCTCCCGAACGCTATTATCCGGCCGACGGTTCGCCCGTTTATCTGCGTGGCTATTACCCAGCAGCCCCACTCAACAACGGCAAAGTAGAATATACCCTTACCGGACAGGAGGATCTGATGCTTTCGGTAGAACAAAGCGGCTCGATAACCGAACAGTTCGATGCCGTAAAGACACCGCTCACATACCGCCACCTGCTTTCGCAACTGAACTTTACACTGAAACTGAAAGGAACAACCGACAGTTACCGCATCCGCTCAGTCCATATCAATGGCCTTGCCTCGACAGCGGTTGTCGACCTCGGTTCGGAAGCGATAGAACCTTTGGGAAATGCCGGACCGGTAATAGTATATACCGATCCCGGCACCGGTGGTTTTCCGATCACCAACGGAACCGTGACATTACCCGGCTACGTCCTGGTACAACCGGAAGCGACGCTAACGCTCGACCTGGTGCTGAATGTGGACGGCAATCCGTCGAACGACAAGACGTTCAAAAACCTTCCCGTTAAGTTTGAAGCGGGTGGTAGTGAAGGTGGCAGCGCCTACGAGGTAGAGATCTCGCTGGAAGTCCCCGACACGCCGGATATACCCGACGACCCGGACGAGCCTGATAATCCGGATATCCCGGATGAACCGGACACGCCTGATCCCGAACCTGAAAACAACATCAAGGTAACAGTCACCGTCAAAGTGACCGACTGGAATCCGGGTGACCAGGGAGGCGTAACGGTAGATCCTTACAAACAACGATAGAATTTATATTTCACACATTATTAATTTATACAAGTAAAACAAATGAAAAAGAGTTTAGTAAGTATGGCAGCATTGGCCCTGATAATGGCAAGCTGCTCAAATGACGAAGAGAATGTAGTAACCGGCAATGGCGAGGTGACAAATGCGGTGCCAGTCCAGATCAGTCAAAAGGTGGCTGGAGTAGAGACAAAAGCGGCGGTTGTTCCAGGAGTAAGCATGCAAGCTGTTATATTGATGGCTGATGGCGAGAGTCCTGATTTTACCTCTTTCACTCCGAGAAAGGAAAACACATTGGATAATGAGAATAAGTTTGCTGGTGACGGAGACCGTGCCAATATCGCTAATGCAGAATTTACAGCAAGTGGTACAGCAGGAGAAATTACATTGACTCCGGCATTATACTATCCTGTAAGTGCTGAAACAACCAAAGCTTCAATCTTAGGGGTTTCTCCCCAAGGTATTGTAGATGCGACCAAAGTCTCATTTGCTACAACAGATGGTTCTCAGGATGTGATGTATGCCGGAAAAGTAGGTGCCGGATCTGCACAAACGCCCACAGCAGGAGGGATTGTTTTAGATTTTAAACACAAAACAACCCAGCTTATTTTTGTTGCAAAGCTTTCTAAAGAGTTGGCAGGAACTGAATGGGTAAATAAAAATGTTAGTGTAAAAAGTATTACTGTTCAAAACGCTAAAGTACCGGAATCATTAACTTTCAGCAATGGTCAGGTAAACTGGAAAACAGTCGGTGAAATCACAGTTGCAGGATGCAATACTGCATTGACAACAAATGTATGCGATCCAAGTGTTCCAATCATGATTGCTCATGCATCCAGCGTAACGGTTAATTTGTCTTTATCCGTAGATGATACGATTGTATCATACAATAATCTGGTAGTACAAAATGGCAGTGGATCAAATTTAGCTACGGAAGAAGGTGCTTCTCATGTAATCACATTCACAATTACTCCTCCGACAGCAGCAGCAGGGGCAACTAAAATTACCACATCTGCAAAGGTTACTGACTGGAAGCCAGGTGCTGCCGGACAAGTCACTATTCAATAATCCCGCCAAACACGAACAAAAAGCGAATGAAGCGACAACGTATATATCTGCTTTTATTCCCGGCATTATTGCTGGTATCAGGCTGTTCAGACTCGGATTGCTCCGAGCCTGAACAAGTCCCGATCGAACTGCATGCCCAGGGGAATGCGACAGTGGAAACGAAAGCCGATCAGACGATCACCGAGGCTTTCGCCACCACCGTCTTTGCCTCTATGCGCAGCGGTGATTACACCGGTCTCACTTCTCCGGTTAATGCAAAAGAATGGAAGATAGACACGGAGGTACAGACTAACGGTACGGTTCCATTGTCTGGAAACCCTACTTACCCGGAAAACGGAGACTGGCTTTACCTGATTGCCGTGGCTCCCCAAGCATCTTCGTATAGCGATAATGATGGTAAGGTTACGTACACCCTTACCGGCCAGACCGACCTGATGTATGCCTCTCAAATCTCTGGCAGCCGATGGGATGGGAATCATTTTGTTCCACTCACTTATAAGCATTTGCTTACGCAGTTGACATTTAAAGCAATGAAGAAAGTAACCGGTGGTTTAAGCGTGAAAGTCAAGAAGATAACCGTTACGACAACAAACAGTGTCACGCTGGCTCTAACCAATGGTGAAACCTCTTTCTCTGGTAGCGGTGAGTTGTCTTTGGAACTCCCGGACGGTGGAACAGAGATCAGCGGTACGACAGCAACACCTCTTTCGGGTTCCCTGCTTTTGCCGCCGCTTACCGGCACTTCCGATGCTTATAAGCTGACAGTCGAAACCTCCATCGGGACATTCAAAGACCTTGAGATCACCCCTCAATCAGACGGAGGAAATCTGTCTTTTGCCGGTGGAACTTCTCACGAAATCACCCTGAATATAGGTGACAAGGAACTGGGTATCTCTTCTGTTACTGTATCCGGATGGGTTCCGGTGATACAAAACGACGATCTGAATCTGGTTGAATAACCTTAAGAAATAAAAACAACAAGTATAAAAAACGAACGAAATGAAACAAACGAAATTACCTGTTTACCTGATGCTTCTGGCTACCCTGTCTGCCGGTAGTTGCAGCAACGAGGATACCCCCGACACCCCTTACAACCCCTCCAACGACCCGGACGCCGTTGAACTGGGCATCACTGCCGGGGTGGCGCTGACGAAGAGTGCGATAAACGAAGGTACCGATGATACCAATTTTAAAAGTATTGTTGTGTATGCAGTAGGAGCAACAACTTCATACACGACTGGCAACAATTATGCGCTATATACGAAAAGTGGAAACTGGACAAATACCGGTACCGATAAAATTTATCTGACTAACGAGACTGCCACGATCTATGGGTATCATCCGGCATATAAACCCAACAATGGTGTAATGGAAACTAGCGGCACCGCGTTAAAAATCAAAGAAGCATCGCCTTCCGCTAATGCAACGATTGATATTTCCGTTTTTGAGAGTAGTGATAGCGGTGATGCAAACAACAAATATCCTACAGATATTAATAACGCGGATAAAATTTATAGTTCTACTTGGAGCGAAAATACAGCTAATAAAGGTAAAATCATCTCTGCTCCAGGTGAAGTAGACTATATGTATGCTGTAAAATCAGACAGTGAGACAGATCAGCCAACTGCCAGTAATGGAAAAAAAGCCAGTGGTACTCCAACTGCAAATGCCAATGAGGTTTCTTTGAAAATGAAGCACGCTTTAGCCATGGTCAGTTTTCGGATTTATAATGACGGAACATATGCCAATACAGGCAGCCTGACAAAGATAAAATTAAGTAATACAAGTACGAATAAAGATTTAAGTAAAGGGACGAATCCAACAATGAAGATTAAAGACGGAAGCATCACGGAAAATGCTGCCATTGCTGCTAATTATTACCGTTTTATTGATGGAGGATATACTATTATAAAGAAAGGAAATTTGCCTTCAGCGACTATTGCTACTTCGGAAGATGAAGCAAAACAGGGGGCAAAAAAATTCAGCATTTTGGTGTTACCCAGTACTACTGCCAGTGCAGCGAATATTCAGGCAACATTTACAATTGATGGTGCTGAATATACAGTCCCGTTAGGTTCTGCCGGCACTGTAAATTGGGCAAAAGGCACAAACACCCTTTACACGGCCAAACTAAGTGGTAAGGAATTAACCCTATCCAGCATAACAGTAGAAGGCTGGGGGAATGGTGCAACAACCGGAGAACTCCCTGTCAATTAGGAACTGAGAGTAACTTTTCCCCTCTCGAGAGGGGAAATCGATACCCTCAGTTCACCGTAAATAAAGAAAGAAACGAAACAATTTATTAAACGAATAAAAGATTATGAAACCGTATAATTACCTGTTATTACCCATCCTGACGATCTCCCTTCTGACTTCCTGTTCGAAGGAAGAAAATATCGACAGTCCGGTAAGCCTTACCCTGCGTGTAGCCGGTGTGTCCCTGACGCGTGCCGCTATCGACGACGCTTCCGATCTGACTAGCGTCGGTATCTACGCCGTCAACGCTGAAACGACCGAACAGACCTACGGTGTTCGCCCTGCAGGTATTTACGGAAAATATAAACCTGTAACAGCGAATGGCATCACCTCGCTCGAACCGGAAAATATGCCGACCGACCAGACCATCTGGTTGAACAATGAGAAAGCAATCATTTTCTCCTGCCATCCCGCTCCGGCGAATGGGAACAGCGATATTAAGAACGATCCGTTAACAGGTTCAACCACTTTAACCGATCCGGTTCCGACCGTTCCTGTGCCGGTTGCAGCTATTGAATATATCAGTTCGAAGACTGCCGCTAGCAACCAAGTAGACCTTACCCAACCGGAAAACGACTACATGTATGGTGTCGAATACAAAAACGATACTTATCAGGAAAACCAACCTTACGCCAACAACGGAAACAGTATGCCGAACGGAAACAAAGGCCCTGGCCAAATAGTCAGCATCGGCCTGAAACATGTTTTTGCCAAACTCCGTCTTGTCATAAAGAAAGAAAACAGTTACAAAGGAGCCGCCGCAGTCACCTCTGTAAAATACACCTCTAAAATACCTGTGCTGGGCAACAAGACCCGCATGAAACTAACAAACGGTGAACTGCTCGACCTGGATAACACCGGCAGTTCCGCTACCGATCAGTCATATGAGTACACATTGACGTCTGCAACGGCTACAACCAATGCAAGTGCTACACTGACCATTACGAACTATGCTATACCCTGTAAAGAAACATCTTTGTCAGGCACCATTTCATTGACTGTTGATGGAAAACCGATGTCGGTGGCTTGTACCAATCAATGGGAGAGAGGTAAAATCTACACCTACACGGTAACGATTAAACCGACCGGTCTCGAACTGTCGGGAATTAATGTCGTCGGCTGGCAGGATGCCGCCCAGATTCCCGATACAAACATTTGATACATCAATAATAACGATATAAATAAAAATAGAATCAATATGAAACAAAACAAACAATCCATTTGTCTGGCTGCACCACCTTTACGGCAGTGTGTCTTCCTGGGGTACCTGTTGTTTCTCCTGTTGCCCGCTTGCACGGTCGGAGAGGATGGGGCAGACAATGGCCCTTCCGGTAACCGGGGAGAAACAGTTTTGCTGCAACCCCGTTTCTATACCGGTCAACCGTCGACCCGTTCTGTCGTGAACGGCCTGGAATCGTCGGAAGCCGTAACTGGTAAAGATAAAATATCCTCTGTCATGCTTTATGTAACGGAAAGTGCTGGTTATCCTTTTTACCAGGGTGTGAAAGATCCGGATAACAAATTGAAAGACGGACTTTCCCTCTTCAAAGCCAAAGGTGAAGGAACCTTGAGCTGGGCAGGTGCACCTGCCGTAAACCTTTACAACCTTCAGGCACGTGTTTTCGCTTTCAGTCCCTCAGATGCAACGTTCAATCCTTCTACGACCAGCGATGAGCATACGATTGAGGTAACGATACCGACCGATATGACTTTCAACGGCGAAAATAGCTGGCAATGCAACACTGTTGATTATCTGTACGGTTCAGGTTCAAGCGATATCGGTAGCAAGACATCGATCACAGCCAGCAATGCCGAGGGGGCTTTTTCGCCCACTATTCATCTGCAACATGCATTGGCGCAGATCGTGTTTAAGCTGCAAAGTGCTTCGGGACGTCTGGTCGATAACGATTACGACTATGTTAAGAAGATCACGCTCAACGCTGCTTCAAACATATTTGCCGCTACGGCAAACAGTGCAACGACCACGATGAAACTAAAAGACGGTACCCTGGGCGTAACGGCTGGAACAGGAGTATTAAGTTTCACTCCTGCCCCAACGACCACAGCCGTTAAATGTGGTGAGAATGGAACTCCGGCAATAGTCGGTTATGGCCTGGTCGCTCCGCTGGCCAGCAAACCAACAGATGTTTCATTGACCATCGTGCTCGGGAAAACGACAGATACGGCAAATGAACGCCACCTGATTGTCAAAGCTGCCAATTTTCAACAGATGCAATGGGAGAGGGGCTATCGCTATACCTATAGTCTGATCTTATCCGATAGGGCCATTGTCGTTGAAGACATAACAATAGACGGATGGCAAAAGGTTACCGGGAACGGTACACTTCGCCCGAATGGTTTTTAAATGATGAAAGGAGAATATGATGAGAAAAAGAATAACAATACATAAAAACATGGCACTGGTGGCCGCTGTATGGCTGGCAGCTATCGGATCCGGCTGTTCGGATGAAACAATCCTTATGCCTGCCGGGGAGGGTAATCCTGTGAAAGTACTGGCATCGATAGACCGCTTCAGCGGAATACTGACGGAAAGCGGCAGTAAAACGATTGCCGCAGATAATAGTTATGACCGGAGTACCTTCGTTAATAGCGATAAGATTCGGATCACAAAAAAATATGGAGGAGTAGCGGACAATGTAATAGAATATACGTTGTCGTCCGGAATCTGGACACCGCCGTCCGGCAAGGCGCTTGCCCTGCAGGCGGGAGCTACTTATCAGGCTGTATATCCGGCAAATTACACCAGCATTCAATCTTCACAAAGCGTTGCGACCAATTATTTAAAAAGCAATTTGCTGCGAACGGAGATATTACCGGCAAGCAGCGAAACCATTGATTTCACATTCAAACATGTAAATACGAAATTGACGCTGATATTTAAACCGGCAGAGGGTGGCCCTGCCTTTTCGGGCGATTTTAGTATTCAGGTGCAGGCGCCGGGATTGCTGACAGGGGGAAGCGTACAGGAGATCGTAACGCTTTACCGTCCGGATACCAACAACTATACCTGGCACGGCATCGTTTATCCCAAAGGGACCTCTACGGATATTACCGTCAACGTTACCTACAAGAATGTAACTTATAAAACGACCTTGTCCGGCTGCACGCTGACAGCCGGTTCGCAGTATGAGTATACGCTTACTATCCAGAACAATATCCTGGTGCCTGTCGGCAGCGAAATAAAACCGTGGACACCGAATCAAACTCATACCGGATCATTATCATAGAAAAAGAACAGATATGAAAAGAATAAACACAACACAACGATCACTGGGCATACAGATAGCCGTCTTGCTGCTCCTGTTGTCCTCTTGTACGTCCGGAGAACAAGAGACAGGAATAGGCCGTCCGCTGGAAGTAACAGCAGAAATAGCCACCTCGGTAACACGGGCGACCGATGCCCATGACTCAGACTACGACAAACGGACCTTCGTTGCAAACGACCAGATCAATATCTATTCGGGGGCATCCGCAAGTGGTAGTGCTACGGTTTATAAGTATAGTGACTCCGGAAGCACTTCGAAATGGCTGCCCAACACTGGAGGAGATGGTATCACCATTACTACCGAAAACGAGACCTATACGGCTTCGTTTCCGACTACATTCAGTGAGATAAAACAGGATCAGACGACCCCGACTGCATTTTGGGAAAGTAACCAGCTTATCTCTTCAAAAGCAGCTGTCGGCAACCGTGTCGACTTTGTCTTTGCCCCTGCGGCAGCCAAGATCACGATTAATGTGGAGTATGCGAGCATTACGACCGGAAACGGCATTAAGTTGGAAGGAAATTCTCTGCGTACTGACGGCGGAACCAATGAGACCATCCAGCTTTTGCCGGTAACGGCTTCCGGAACAAATCATACATATATCGGTATTATCCGTGCTAACGCCGGGACTGTTTACCAAATAACCGTCTCTGCTGGGGGGATAGATAAATCTTATGCTCAATCGAGCATCAAGCTGGAAGCCGCTAATAATTACATATACAATTTTACATCTACGAATAAGTTGATACTTAACAGTGTAAATGTGACTCCGTTTGCTTCTGACGGTAGTGCGGAATCCGGGGGAGACTTAAATGCAACTTAATACATAAAAGAATATGAGAAAATTGAATTTATATACATTAACAGCGTTATTGGCAACCTGTGCCGGATGCACGGACAGCCTGCCGGATAACGGCGAACCGTCTTCTTCCGCTCTCCAATTGGTTTCGGTCGGATTGGCGGAAACAATACAGACCCGTGGAATCGTGACTTCCATCAATCAGGTAAAATTATATGTGGCCAATGCCGATGCGCTGACCGCCTATAATACATCGACACCTACTTTGCTGTTTACCCAAAGTAACGGAAGCTGGTCGAGCACAGCCTCAGTGGAGATAACAACGGCAAATGGGAGTGCTGACGTCTATGCCTGTTATCCGGATGCGGATATAACATCCGGCAGCAACCTGACCATTCCGGTATCCGTCAGAAAAGGAAGCGATTCAGATGAGACCCAGCAGCTCGACTTTACCGGAAGCCAGCAAACAGATTATCTCTATGCCACAAAACAGGCAGGGATTACCCAGACGAATCGTGCTATTTCGTTGACGATGAATCATGCGTTGGCAAAAGTGAGTTTCAGGATAGACAAAGAGACCGATGTTAGTGAAAGCCTTTATTTGAAGCAGATTAGTATCCAGAGTAATACAAATAAGTTGCAGGTCGGCGAAGGCAGCATGCAGTTGACGGATGGGGTATTGAACGGTCTGGTCTCTACGTCTGTCGTTACGTTGAACGGTTCGAAAGAACTGTCTACTTCACTGTCTTCCCCGAACGTATCCTGCCTGATGGCTCCGATGAGTGCGACCGAATCGGTACTTTCTTTCAGCCTGACTGTAGCAGTCGGCAGCGAGGGCAGTACTGAATTGCGCACCTTTAAAACGGCCTCCGCTACTCCTGTCCAATGGCAAGCGGGCAAACATTATATGTACTCCATCACAGTCAACAAAATCGGTGGGATATTGAAAAACTTTAAGGTGGAAGACTGGAAAAGCGATGCCAGCCAGGATACGAATATTGGTATTTAACGAATTGCAGAAAGATTATGAAGATAAGAATAAACATTCTTTTACCGGTTTGTCTGGCCCTGATGATGCTGGCATGTACGTCGGGATTACCGGATAATGACAACAGGCAGAAGCCGCAAGGAGAGGGAGAACCGGTTGAACTCTCATTTAAACTGTATGAGGCTTCTTTAACGAAGGCGTTGGGTGCTACCACTCTGGTAGACCTCGATCCCGGTACAAAATTCACTGTTCTGGCTTATAAAGCCGGAACAGCTGTGGATGCATCCACACAAAAATTACCGGAACCGCTTGGCAAAAGTGTCTGTACGATAGCAGATGATAAAACAGCCGACGGCAATATGTCTCTTTATCGCGGTGAATATGACGTTTACTTTATTTCGTATAACAGTGAAACGGCTCCCGATCCCAGTGCGGGTGAAATAGAAGTACGTAATGGTTACGATTTCATGTATAACGAGATCAAAGGTCTGGTCGTGCAACCGCAAAATGACGGAGATAATAAAATGGAGGTTTCAATGACAGGACCGTTTGTCCGTCTAGGTTCAAAAGTAGATCTGTGGGTAAAAGCGAAAGAATCACCTGTTAAAATAAGTGATTTGATAGTTCAGAAAATAGAGATAAAAAACTTATCAGTTCCCTTAACTTATTATTTAGGGGAAAAAGACTGGCGACCGGGGGCTGGCTATACAGACTCATATACAGTATCGAATTTTTCTTATACGGTGAATGCCTGGAGTAAACCTCATAAGAATAATGATCCGATAGTGTTACTGCCGGTTGATGGCAGCCAGCCTCTTGAGTTTATAATTACATTGAAAGTATTTTATACGGAAGAAGGCGTCGTTGGTATCCAGGAGGGTATATTTACATATACTGCCACGACCTCAAAAACATTATTGAAGGGAATGCAATATAAATTCGAGTTCACACTGACTTTCTTCGGTATATTGAATCCGGGCGATATCACTATATCATTACTTGATTATACGAAAGTAGACCAGTCGACAGACGAGGTCGGTGAATAATTTAAATTAATGGGTATGAAAAATAAAAGTATACAATATTCTTTATTATCGTTTACACTAGCATTTGCACTACTGTTTGCGGGATGTGAAGCAACGGAAGACCCCCAAAATACGGATCACGGCAAGATGTGCAATTTCCAGTTTTGCCTGAAATTGCCGGAATCGATCAGTGTGAAGACTAAAGCCGATCCACCAATAACTCCAACTATTGGAGATGATAAAATTAACATTAATAATGTTTGGATATTGCAATATGACGTTTCCGGTAATTTAATAAGAAGCGTTTATAAAGAAGATGACATAAACAATGATACGGATTTTGTTCAGGAAAATCTTTATATGGTCAGGATCAATACAGATACAAACTCAGATGAAGAAAAGTTTTCTGATATGTCTAGCCATTTTTATATAATCGTTAATGGGGAGAAAAGTCTTTTGGAAGGCTTTACTGGAACTGAAGCCGATTTGAAAGCTAAAACAGTAAATTTTACAGAAGCACTTGGTTCAAGACCTACGTTATTAACATCCGGGCCCTCTGAATATAATCCGGCAACAGCATCTTCCGAGGGGACGGAAGATAATAAAAAGGTCGTTTTTGTGTCTCGGCTATTTAGGACTTATGCCAAAGTGTCTGTTAAAGTTCAATTTAAGGATGCTACAACTGCTGCATCTTTGTCGGATATGACTGCTACGATCACCAATATTCCCCAAATAATAGCTCTATATACGGCTGGAGGGGGAAATAGTAATAGCCTGTATCCGGAAACCATAAGTGCTACCACAATGAATTTAGATGCTCAGAGTTTTAGTTCATTAACTTCTACCTCAGGGGCGTCTGCTGATTTTTATATGCCGGAAAACCTCCGGGGATTGGGTCTTTCCGAATCGTTCGAAGGAAAAAACAAAGAATCCAATGGTCCTGGCAGTACGTCTGTTACCACTTCAACTCCGGATGGTAAACTGACCGGTTGTACGTATCTTACTTTAAAGGGCACCTATAAGTACAGCAGTAGCCACGCAAATGGGATAAAAGTCGAATATCGTTTTTACCTGGGTGATAACCTGACAAATAATTATAACATCCAACGGGATCACCATTATGATCTGACCATCAATATAAAAGGAGCTAACAGTGCTGATCTCCGTGTGAAGATTACGGATGGCAATGTTGCCGTATTCGATGATGTAGATACAATAGAGAATGAAGTAAGTTTTTAAAAGAGAATTAAAATAATACAGATATGAATAAAGTAGAACTATCCAAACAAATATCCAGCAAAATGTCTATTAAGCAAGTGGAGGCATTACGGTTTATCCACACATTGGAAGAAGTTTTTGAAGAAGCGCTTCTGACAGACAACAGCATTATTTTCCAGAATTTCGGCACATTCACCCTTTGGCAACAGACCGAACGTCCTGGTCGTAACCCAAAAACCGGTGTGCCTGTAACCATAAAAGCCCGGAAAAGTGTTAAATTTAAACCTGGCAAACAGTTACTGGAGGCTTTAAATAAGTAGGAGAGTGCTGTTTAATAGGTCTTTTATTAATATTCAGCACTTGAACAGATATGTTTTGTCAATTTTTTGTTGCCCATGATATAATTATTTATATTTTTGTGCTTCGATTTAATAATAAGAAATATCAAAAGTAAAATGAAAGAGTTAGTAGACAAAATTAATGTAGCGATTGGGGAATTTAGCACAAATGCTAATGCACAGGTTGAAAATGGTAACAAAGCAGCAGGTACACGTGCTCGCAAAGCTTCTTTGGAACTTGAAAAGTTACTGAAAGAATTTAGAAAAGCATCTATCGAAGCAGCTAAATAAAATTTTATTTCAGTTATAAGAGAAAGGAGGTCATCTATTTAACGATGATCACCTTTTTTCGTTAAAAGAGATTGTGTATGTGAACAATGTGAAATTAATATTGTTAGATGAAAGTTAAAACAATATTAATCAATCTAAAACGACAAAAGTATGATACCTAGCACTGAATTGGAAAATGGTAAAGTTGAATTAATTCGTGAAATACTCGATATCAGTGATATACATGATATTGATTTACTCAAAGAATACAATAAAGAACTAGCCGATTCTTTAACACAGGAGCTAACTCCGGATGCTGGAAAAAACGATTAAACAAAATAATGCATCTGTCATTCAAAAAAAGTCTGTGAGTTGATAGGGGTATTTTCTTTTTTTCTGTCTCATAGATGAAGTTGAATTTAAAATGGAAAAAAATGGAAACAGCTGAAAGAGAAAAAGCACCTATGTTGTGGTACTGGAGTATTCCTGAAAATGGTATGGATATTGAGGATTGCGAAAAGATCGCAAAGGAAAATCTCGTTAACAGACCGAATAACAGATATATGGAGATGCATATTGCTTTCGTTTGAAAAGTATAATACAGAGAGAGTTTAAGGCATGTAGAGTATCAAAAAAGATACATACATGCCTTTTTAGTATTTATTAGTATATGATTCCGGAACATAAATAAATGACGTTTTGTTATAATATCGAATAAAATAAAGTTCTCTACAGAGATAATTTTCAGGGATCGTTTAATAACCCCAGAAAAAAATAGCAGAAAATTATTCTGTAGTCAAGAACCAAATAAAGCATATCATTGTTATAATGATAAACAGAGCTTGAAAAAAGATTCTGTAATAATTATGTTAGTAGTATTTGTTTTTTCATATAAGTAGAGTTTGTTATTTGTTTGGTCCGTATGTAACTGTGAAGTTATATACGGATTTTTTATGCCTGAATAGCTCCTGATATCTTTCTGTTACTATTTTTTTTATAATTACGATTATGTTTAATAGAATTATAAGAAGTTATCCTGGGACTATCCCACGCAAATTATTTTCAACTTTTATTGACAAAATTATGTTGTATGTTAAATAACTATTCTAACTTCGCACCGCGATGAAAAAAGTATTGTTGATAGTATCGTTTCTGTTTCTGCTTCTTTTGAATATGCAGATAAAGACTGAAGATGAAAATATTTTGTCTCCTGCGAAAACGACTTTTGTCTGCAGTAAGGAAAAACATCCATTCCAGGACGAGTTAAAGAATTATGATTTAAGTCAAAGCTATCATTCAGTCTATTGTCTTACTACTCGTAGCCAGGTGTTGCCAACCCGATGCGAACGTCCGTTTAAAGTGACTACCCGTCTTTTGGAGTTGTTTCTTCAGAAGGAACAAAATATTCTGAATAAAGTATCTGAAACATTTTTAATATCACAATCAGTAAAATTCTCCACTCTTCGTATACGATCAGGCCATTGGGTCTACGTACTGCGGAAAATAATTATTTAGTTTAACATCTTTCTTTTTTATTGTCTGTACGTGAATTGGCAGATAATGACTAATCATGTACCTAATTAAGGTATTATATTGGATTTTAAATTAAATAATTATGTTAAGTCTATTACTTTCAACCCTTGAAATGATGGCTCTGACCTTCATTATCGGTTTTGTTGTTGCCGGTGTAATCAAGCTTATTGCTGTTTGGGCCGACTCCCTGGAATTTCACCATTCTCACAGTGATGAACTGATGCAATTCGGCAAACTAAATAAATTGCGTGCCAAAATTGGTGAAATATTAGGGCTGGATGTGGTAAATAATGAAGAAGATGTGACTGATGACGAACGCGAAGAATTCCGTCGTGGTGTAAACAGCGATCTTCTCCACATAAAACCGTCCGGATATTATCATGGCGTAAGTCATGGCGCTTCTCATTTGGATCTGATGGATTATTATTATCCACAGGATACTCGCATTATGTACCTCAAAAAAGAGGAACAGCTAATGAGAAAGAACAATACAAACAAAAAGGAGAATCCTTCTATCGAAAAATAAAAACAGATATGGAAAATGTTGATTTTTTTTAGTTTGTTCCAAGGCTTTGGAACAATGGTTGCCGGTGGATGGATACTGGCTGTTGCGCGTGTTTTTTTGATTACACTTGGCGGCCTACTCGTTTATTTAGGCTGGAAAGGAGTCCTGGAGCCGATGGTTATGATCCCGATGGGATTAGGAATGGTTGCAATCAATTGTGGTACTTTAATCATGCCGGAAGGTGTATTAGGTAATTTATTCCTGGATCCTATGCTTTCAGATACAGACGAGTTGATGAATACAATGCAGATTGATTTTCTTCAACCCGTATATACGCTGACTTTCAGTAATGGCTTGATTGCCTGTTTTGTGTTTATGGGAATTGGAACATTATTGGATGTGGGCTTTCTGCTTCAGAAGCCTTTTGCCAGTCTTTTCCTGGCTCTTTGTGCGGAACTGGGAACTTTTCTGACGTTACCTATTGCCAGCGCTTTTGGTTTGTCTTTAAGTGAGAGCGCTTCTGTTGCGATGGTTGGCGGTGCAGATGGTCCGATGGTTTTGTTTACATCCCTGATCCTGGCCAAACATTTATTTGTTCCTATTACTGTTGTTGCTTATTTATATCTGGGACTGACCTACGGAGGATATCCTTATCTGGTCAAACTCCTGATCCCGCAGCGTTTGCGTGCCATAAAAATGACCACTACAAAACCTCCCAAAAACTACGATGCTAAAGTTAAACTGGCTTTTTCTGTTATTTTGTGTGCTGTTTTATGCTTTTTATTCCCTGTGGCCTCTCCCCTTTTCTTTTCATTGTTCCTGGGTGTTGCCGTTCGCGAATCAGGCATGAAGCATATTTATGATTTTGTCAGTGGTCCGTTATTGTATGGTTCGACTTTCATGCTGGGGCTGTTATTGGGTGTATTGTGTGATGCTAAATTGTTACTCGATCCCAAGATATTGAAATTATTGGTATTAGGAATTACTGCATTGTTATTGTCTGGTATCGGAGGTATCATTGGCGGATATATCATGTATTTCATTAAACGCGGAAATTATAACCCGGTAATCGGTATTGCTGCTGTCAGTTGTGTTCCTACTACTGCTAAAGTAGCACAGAAACTGGTAAGTAAAGAGAACCCGGACTCTTTCATTTTAGGTGATGCGTTAGGTGCTAATATTTCAGGTGTTATTACGTCTGCAATTATTACAGGTATTTATATAACGATTATCCCTTATCTGTAAAGGGCTGTATCACTACTGATAGAAAATAGCTGATCCCGAGTATATATATAAAAATAGCCATCTCAACAGAGACGGCTATTTTTATATATAATGAAATGATTATTATTTGTTCATTTCAGCTTCGATAGCTTCCAGTTCCGGACCCATGTTCAGATTATAATAGATACCTCTTAAAGCAACCATATATTCTGATTCGCTAGGTTTCATTTCGTGAGCTTTCTGGAAATAAGGAAGAGCTTGTTTGAAAAGATCTTTTGCAATAGTTAATTCTTCCTGATATTTCTTGCTATCATTGATCATGTTAGCTTCACCCTGTTTGTTTACAGCCTGGTTGTAATATATACGTCCCAAAGCAGACATCGATTCAACACTTTCCGGATTGACTTCTAAAGCTTTCTTGAATGTTTCTTCTGCTTTTGCATAATCTTTAATACCTGTTTCGTAAACAATTCCTAATGCATGATACAGCTGACTATCAGAAGGTTTCTGTGCAATTGCAGTATTCAGATAACTTATTGCTTTTTCGTTTTGACTTGACTGGATGTAAGCGTCAATTAAACTCATCAGGAAGAACTCTTCATTGGGGAATTTTGCATAACCTTCTTCAAGAGTCTTAACATAGTTTACACTGTCACCAGCCTGTTTGTATTCGTAAGACAAATACTGGTAAACATCATTCAGTCTGAAATCTGAACTTTTTGCACGTTCCAGAGCTTTGATTGCTATAGGAGAATCCTGCAATTGAGTAGCTGCAACAGCTGCATAGAACTGAACAGTCATGAAAGTAGAATCTTTTTCAGCAGTCTGAGTTCCTTCGAACATAGGCAGTTCAGAGATTTCCAGATACTGGTTGAAGAAGTCATAAGCCTTCTTATAATCCTTCTGATCGAAATAGTAAGCACCACCGTTAAAGAAATATACATGGTCAGCACCTAAAATACTCTTAATGTCTTTAGAATATTTAGGTTTGATTTTACCTTTTTCGTTAGGAAGCTGATCCAGTTCGTAAGCCTTCTTGAAATAAGGAAGGATAGCACCTAATGCTTCGTACATAACTGGTTCATTCGGCTGTTGTCCTAAAATCTGTTTTGTTCTTTCAGCACTGAACTGCTGGTCTTCGATAAAACCTGCAACATACCATGCCTGGGCGTCATCCTTTGTTTCAGGATTTTCCAAAGCACCTTTGATTAAGGCTCTTGCTTCAGTGAAGTCTGCCTTGTCTCCTTTTGCTATTCCTTGCGCCTCCTTAACGGCTTTCTTTTGAGCGAAAGAGGCAGATGATGCTGCAACACATAGTGCAACTGTTAATAATAATCGTTTCATTGTGATAGTAATTTGAGATTAATATTTCTATTTGTTTAAATTATTCATTTGTTGTCTCTTCAGTATCATTTGCGATATCTTCAGATCCATCAAAACCGATTAATTCTTCATTATTTTCATTCTGAGCATCCAGTTCAGCGCTTTCTTCATCTACCTGCTCATCCGGTTCGGACAATACCTTACATACCGAGGCTATTTCATCATTACGTTTACCCAGGTTGATCAGGCGAACACCTTGAGTTGCACGGCCGATGACGTTCAGATCTGTTACTTTCATACGGATAGCGATACCTGACTTGTTAATGATCATGATGTCATTTTCCTCTGTCACATTCTTGATGGCAACCAGTTTACCTGTTTTATCAGTAATGTTGATCGTCTTGACACCTTTACCGCCACGGTTAGTCATTCGGTAATCTTCCACATTCGAACGTTTTCCGTAACCCTGTTCAGATACAACCAGTACAGTATCGGTTTCCTTATTCTTGATACATACCATACCTACCACTTCGTCGGAAGGATCATTATCCAATGTCATACCTCTAACGCCGGAAGCAGTACGTCCCATGACGCGAACCGCACTTTCGTGGAAACGAATAGCCCGTCCGTTACGGTTAGCAATCAGTACTTCGTTGTCTCCGTTGGTCATACATACTTCGATCAGGCCGTCGTCTTCACGCAATGTGATCGCATTTACGCCATTCTGACGCGGACGTGAGTATGCTTCAAGCAATGTTTTCTTGATAACACCCTTCTTGGTACAGAACAACAGATAATGTGAATTGATAAATTCAGTGTCGGTAGTCAGCTTCTTCACGCGGATAAAGGCGTTTACTTTATCATCCGCTTCAATGTTCAATAAGTTCTGGATGGCTCTACCCTTTGCATTCTTAGCTCCTTCCGGAATTTCATATACTTTCAGCCAGTAGCACTTGCCTTTTGCTGTAAAGATCAACAAAGTGGCATGCATAGAAGCCGGATAGATATATTCCACGAAGTCTTCGTCGCGTGTTACCGAGCCTTTCGCTCCTACTCCGCCGCGTCCTTGTGCACGGAATTCACTCAGCGGCGTACGTTTGATGTATCCCATGTGGGAAATAGTGATGATCATCTCATCATCGGCATAGAAATCTTCAGGATTCAGTTCTTCGGAAGCATATACGATATCTGTTTTACGTTCGTCGCCGAACTTATCTTTTACTTCTTGTAATTCTCCTTTGATAACGTCCATACGAACATCTTCATTTTCAAGAATCTCTTTCAAACGGGCGATCAACTTTTCAATTTCTTCGTATTCTGCACGCAGTTTGTCCTGTTCCAGTCCGGTTAACTGACGAAGTCTCATTTCAACGATTGCACGTGCCTGAACATCCGATAAAGAGAAACGTTCCATTAAACGTTCGATGGCTTCGTTCGGGCTCTTGGATGATTTGATGATAGCAATTACTTCGTCGATATTATCAGAAGCAATGATCAAACCTTCCAGGATATGCGCTCTTTCTTCGGCCTTCTTCAGTTCGAAACGGGTACGACGGATAACAACTTCATGGCGATGTTCAATAAAAGCCTTGATCATATCCTTCAGGTTTAACTGTCTCGGACGACCGTTAACCAAAGCGATATTGTTTACACTGAAAGAAGATTGCAGGGCAGTCAGCTTATATAATTTATTCAGTACAACGCCTGAATTGGCATCACGTTTCACGTCAACGACGATACGCATACCGTTACGGTCTGACTCATCGTTTACATTAGAAATACCCTCAATACGCTTGTCATTAACCAGGTCGGCTATATACTTGATCAGTTCTGCCTTATTAACAAGGTAAGGGATTTCAGTGATAATAATCTTTTCGTGATTATTTTCTACTTCAATTTCTGCTTTACCACGAAGAATGATACGTCCTCTACCGGTTTCGAATGCTTCTTTTACACCGGCATATCCGTAAATTGTAGCACCAGTCGGGAAGTCGGGCGCTTTGATGTATTGCATCAATCCTTCTACATCAATATCTCCGCGAGCGTCGATATAGGCAATACATCCGTCGAGTACTTCACTCAAATTGTGTGTCGGCATATTGGTTGCCATACCAACTGCGATACCAGAACCACCATTTACCAGCAGGTTAGGAATACGGGTCGGCAATACAGTCGGTTCTTTCAGTGTGTCATCGAAGTTCAACTGAAAATCTACCGTATCCTTCTCGATATCCCGGAGCATTTCCTCGGCAAGTTTACTTAATCTTGCCTCCGTGTAACGCATAGCGGCAGGACTGTCACCGTCCACTGAACCGAAGTTTCCCTGTCCATCGACCAACGTATAACGCATCGACCATGTTTGTGCCATACGAACCATTGCGAAATAGACGGACGAGTCGCCATGTGGATGATATTTACCTAAAACTTCACCAACAATTCTCGCAGATTTTTTATAAGGTTTGTCGGATGTATTACCCAATTCATTCATTCCAAACAAAATACGACGATGAACCGGTTTGAAACCATCCCTAACATCCGGAAGGGCGCGTGAAACAATAACAGACATTGAATAGTCAATGTATGCCGATTTCATTTCCTCCTCGATGTTAATCTTAATAATTCTGTCTTGATCAACCATTTAGTTTTATATTAATTACACTCAATATCTCACCTTTTAAAAAGTGCACTAAGGTAACGCTTTTCCCATTATCACGAAAGTTTTTACGCTGAAATTTTATTATTCAGAAATATTGGGGGTTTCTTAAGGAATAATGGCATGAAATTTGTTAGGTATATATAGAGAGTTTCTTAATTTTGCATTCACAGTACATTATTATAATAGATAAGGATTCATATAATATGAAAAATAATTATTCGAAAAGGCTGATCGACGTTATAGAGTATAGCCGCGAAGAAGCCGCCAGGCTTCAGAACAGTTATATCGGGCCGGAACACTTAATGCTTGGTATCATCCGCGACGGTGATGGCAAAGCCATGCAGTTGCTGCATGATTTGCATGCCGACGTATTCGATATAAAGAAGAGGATTGAGCAGGAGATCAAAAATACATTTGAAACTGAAGAGTCCGAATTACACGATATAGCCATCAGTAAAACAACTGAACGTGTATTGCGCATGAGTATGCTAGAGTCACGTTTGTTTAAAACAGACGAGACGGGTACGGAACATCTGCTTCTTGCTATTCTGAAAGAAGAGTTCAATGTTGCCGCCAAAGTATTGGGTGAAGCCGGTATAAACTACCGTAACGTATATAACAATCTGGCAAACGGAACAAACATGAACCGTATGGAAGAACTGGAAGAGATAGACGAAATCAGTGACGGTTATACGGATGACGAGGACGATGAAGAAGAAGATTTCTCTTCACGTAAGGAATCCCCCCGCTCCTCTTCAGGTACCGGTGCCGCACAGCCCAAGTCACCGAACGATACTCCGGTATTGGACAACTTCGGTACGGATATGACACGTGCCGCTGCCGAAAACCGCCTGGACCCGATTGTTGGTCGTGAGAAAGAGATTGAACGCCTGGCACAGATTTTAAGCCGGCGTAAAAAGAATAATCCGGTACTGATCGGTGAACCGGGGGTGGGTAAATCTGCTATTGTAGAAGGACTTGCCCTGCGCATTATCCAGCGTAAAGTATCACGTGTGTTGTTCGATAAGCGGGTGATCAGTCTGGATATGGCCTCTATCGTGGCCGGAACAAAATACCGCGGACAGTTTGAAGAACGTATCAAAGCAATTTTGAACGAACTTTCAAAGAATCCGAACATCATCCTGTTTATCGATGAAATACATACCATTGTCGGAGCAGGATCGGCTTCCGGTTCTATGGACGCTGCCAATATGCTGAAACCGGCGCTGGCACGTGGTGAAATACAATGTATCGGTGCTACGACGCTGGATGAATATCGTAAAAACATCGAGAAAGACGGTGCTTTGGAACGTCGTTTCCAGAAAGTGATTGTCGACCCGACAACAGCAGAAGAGACATTGCAGATTCTGAAAAATATCAAGCCCCGTTATGAAGAACATCACAATGTGATCTATACGGACGAGGCGCTGGATGCTTGTGTAAAGCTGACGGAACGATATATCAGCGACCGTAACTTCCCGGATAAGGCAATCGATGCTTTGGACGAGGCCGGTTCTCGCGTACATATATCTAATATTACAGTACCGAAGAGTATCGAGGAACTGGAAGCAAAAATAGAAGATACGAAAACCGAAAAACTGGCTGCCGTAAAGTCACAGAACTTCGAACTGGCTGCAAGTTTCCGTGATAAAGAACGTCAGTATCTGTTGCAGCTGGAAGCAGCGAAAGCTAAGTGGGAACAGGAATTGCAGGAACATCGTGAAACAGTAGACGAAGACAAAGTAGCTGAAGTGGTAGCCATGATGTCAGGCGTACCTGTTCAGCGTATTGCCAAAGCAGAAAACCTGAGACTGCTGGAAATGGCAGACAACTTGAAGAAGCAGGTAGTCGGCCAGGACGATGCCGTCCAGAAGATCGTAAAAGCGATCCAGCGCAACCGTGTAGGATTGAAAGACCCGAACAAACCGATCGGAACCTTTATGTTCCTCGGCCCAACTGGTGTAGGTAAAACTCACTTGGCTAAAAAGTTGGCTGAATATCTGTTTGATTCGGCTGATTCATTGATTCGTATCGATATGAGTGAATATCTCGAAAAGTTCGCGGTTTCCCGCCTGATCGGTGCACCTCCGGGATATGTAGGTTACGAGGAAGGTGGCCAGCTGACGGAAAAGGTTCGTCGTAAACCCTACTCCGTTGTATTGCTCGACGAGATCGAAAAAGCGCATCCGGATGTATTCAACTTGCTGTTGCAGGTATTGGACGAAGGTCGCCTGACTGACAGTCTTGGCAGACGGATCGACTTCAAGAATACGATCCTGATCATGACTTCCAATATCGGAACACGTCAGCTGAAAGACTTCGGCCGTGGCGTCGGATTCAGTTCGCAGGCAGCCGGTGAAATGGATAAGGACTTCTCTCGTGGTGTGATTCAGAAAGCACTGAATAAAGCATTCGCTCCTGAATTTCTGAACCGTGTCGACGATATCATCATGTTCGACCAGCTTGATAAAGATGCGATCCACAAGATCATTGATATTGAGTTACAAGGACTTTACAAACGTGTTTGTGGTCTGGGCTACGAACTGGTACTTACCGACGAGGCAAAAGATTTTATTGCAACGAAAGGCTACGATGTACAGTTTGGCGCCCGTCCGCTGAAGCGTGCCATCCAGAAATATCTGGAAGATGAAATGGCCGAGTTGATAATCCGTGCATCCGTTGGCGAAGGCGACAAGATCGTTGTAGACTTCAATAAAGATGAACAGAAAATAGTAACATCCGTACAAAAGAAAGGACAGGAATAAGTCGTTTCTTCCGGTAATAAAGTCAAAATGTCAGATAGAACCTATCTGGCATTTTTTTTGTTTATATCGTAACGTCAAACGAATTATTATAACATTAAAAATATAAACAAAATGGCTAAACAAGGAAACATAGGTGTTACAAGTGAGAACATCTTCCCTATCATCAAGAAGTTTTTGTATAGTGATCACGAAATCTTCCTTCGTGAATTAGTATCGAATGCTGTGGATGCTACACAGAAATTGAAAACCCTGGCATCTGTCGGTGAATTCAAAGGAGAGCTGGGCGACCTGACCGTTCAGGTTAGTTTCGACGACAAGATCATCAAGATTTCTGACCGTGGTATCGGTATGACAGCCGAAGAAATTGACAAATACATTAACCAGATCGCATTTTCCGGTGCTGAAGAGTTCGTAGAAAAATATAAGAACGATGCAGCTGCTATCATCGGACATTTCGGTCTTGGTTTCTATTCTTCTTTCATGGTTTCAAAGAAAGTGGAAATTGTAACCAAATCTTATAAAGAAGGCGCTGTTCCTATGAAATGGAGTTGCGACGGCACTCCCGAATATACGTTGGAAGAAACACAGAAAGACGACCGTGGTACAGATATTATCCTGTATATCGATGACGAAAATAAGGACTTTCTAAATAAAGACAAGATCAGCGGCCTGCTGACAAAATACTGCCGTTTCCTCCCCGTTCCTATAGCATTCGGTAAAAAGCAGGAATGGAAAGACGGTAAATATGTCGATACCGACGAAGATAACATCATCAACGATATCACTCCGGCATGGGTTCGCAAACCGGCCGATATGACTGATGAAGACTATAAGAAATTCTATCGCGACCTGTATCCAATGTCGGAAGAACCATTGTTCTGGATTCACTTGAATGTGGATTATCCGTTCAACCTGACCGGTATCCTCTACTTCCCGCGCATCAAGAGTAACCTCGACCTGCATCGTAACAAGATTCAGTTATACAGCAACCAGGTATTTGTAACCGATTCCGTAGAAGGTATCGTTCCTGAATTCCTGACATTGTTGCACGGCGTACTCGATTCTCCGGATATTCCATTGAACGTTTCCCGTTCTTATTTGCAGAGCGACCAGAACGTGAAAAAGATCTCCAATCATATCACAAAGAAAGTGGCCGATCGCCTGGAAGAAATGTTTAAAAACGACCGTCCTCAGTTCGAAGAAAAATGGGATAGTCTGAAACTGTTTATCCAGTACGGTATGCTGAGCGACGAAAAGTTCTATGATCGTGGTGCCAAGTTCGCCCTTTTGAAAGACGTAGACGGTAAATATTATACTTTTGAAGAATATAAAGCATTGGTGGAAGCCAACCAGACAGATAAGGAAGGCAACCTGATCTATCTGTACACTACGAATGTAAACGACCAGTACAGTTATATCCAGGCCGCTAAAGATAAAGCATACAGTGTATTGATCATGGACGGCCAGCTGGATGTCCATGCTATCAGCCAGATGGAACAGAAATTCGACAAAACCCGTTTTGTTCGTGTGGACAGCGATACGATCGACAATCTGATCCGTAAGGATAACGTTGGTCAGGTTACACTGAATGAAGACCAGAAGAATGCTTTGCAGGAAATGTTCAAAAGCCAACTGCCGAAGATCGAAAAGACCGATTTCATCGTTACATTCGAAGCATTGGGTGAAAACTCTAATCCGGTTATGCTGACCCAGAGCGAATACATGCGTCGTATGCGTGAAATGTCTGCTATGCAGCCGGGAATGTCATTCTACGGAGAAATGCCTGACAACTACAATCTCGTGTTGAATACCGATCACGAATTGGTTAAGAAGGTACTTTCTGAGGAAGAACAGAACTGCGAAGAAAAACTGAAACCGATCCTAGCGGACCTGAAAGGCTGGAAAGCACGTCAGGAAGACCTTCGTGAAGCGCAGAACAAGAAAAAGGAAGAAGAGATTACTTCTGCTGAAAAAGAAGATATGACAAACACGAACCATAAGATCGACGAACTGACTTCGCAACGTAATGCAATCCTGGCAGAATATGCAGGTAGCAATAAGCTGGTCAGCCAGTTAATCGACCTGGCACTGCTTGCCAACGGTATGCTGAAGGGTGAAGCATTGAGCAAATTCATTAAACGCAGTGTTCAGCTGATCGGATAAATAAGTGAGTTACTCACTATGTATAAAATATCATATAAACCGTTCACCCTTCGCCTGCTTGGCATTAATATGTTATTATACAGATTGCTATAGAGGTGAATGATAGGTGAATGATTGATCGAAAAGGTGAAGGGTTGCTTTAAACCCTTCACCTTTTTTGTTTTATATTACTGCACAGTAATAGCCAGGCTATTATGTATTAACTCAAAAGTCTTTTACTTTTATCTCTGGTACAATAAGCTATTGACTTACCGACCTACGTCGTTAAGCTTGTCGACGTAGGTCGGTAAGCATTGCGACGTATATCGGCAAGCTTAATGACCTACGTCAATAAGCAAACAACTACCTTTTCACGCCTTATCTTCCAATAACTCTGAACTTACTTCTTCGGTATGTATTCATTTATATTTCAAAAGGTGAATGGTTTAAAGTAACCGTTCACCTTTTTCTTTATTCATTCATCTACTATTTACCTTTATAGTAATCTATATGACAGTTTGTTACTATTGTAAAGGTGAAGGGTGAACGGTCTTTTACAGAAAAACTATGTAATTGGAACATGTAGAGACTAGTCATCATTCTGCTTCCACCGTATACCCTTTCAGGTTGGCAAATGTCAGGATGGAGCTGGTGATTGCTTTACCCAGATCGTCTCCGCTGTCATCTCCTTCCTTTTTAAGTTGCTCTTCGATATAAGCCTGGCGTTTGATTGCCAGTTCGGCTATTTCTTTTTGGATAGCTGTTCTCTCCTTTTCCTTTTGGGTGATGATGCTCTTTATTTCTTCTGTAGACTTGTTTTGCAGTTCTTGGGGCAGTTCATCCTTTTTGATGCTCGACAAGACGTTTTGGTCTTCTTTCATCTTATCTACCAGGTCCCATGACGTATTTTTGTAAGCAGATCCGGATTTACTTACGGCACGTTCGGCATAATTGGCCGACGATATTGTGCCGGCATTTTTGTCCTGGGCAATCTGATTCATTTTACGTTCTCTCCCGGTAGAGCCATAACTGATATAAGTATCGTTCAACTTATTGTTGCATAGGATGATCTGCGGGTCAAAAGGTGTTTTGATGGCACGGACAGTCGCATCGGCATTTATATTGAAGAATTTGCCGTTTCCTCTCAAAGCGGCATCCTTCCAATAGTCACGGACACCGATTTCTTCATCACCGCAATGGATTGTATTAACAAATATATTTTTCTTCAAGGCATCGGCAATAGCCGTTTTGTAAGAGACAGAACCCTGCGTAAACTCTTCATTGCCGGCAATATAGACCAGTTTCATATCCGCTTCGTTTTGCCCCCACTCCAACTCTTTTACTGCCCGCTGGATGACTGTACCGCAATACTCTTCGCTTCCGCTGGTTGTCAGGGCGAATAATTCTTTCGAGATCAGGTCGAGATCGACTGTCAACGGGGTTATTTGCCGGATATAATCACCTTTATACAGCATATAACTGCCATATTCGTATAAGGCAATCTCTATTTCCGGTGTCTCTCCCTTATATTTCAGCGTCGTGAGTGTATTGACTATATTCCACAGACGGGATTTAGCCTGTTCGATCAGTCCCTGCATGCTGCCGGAAGTATCCAGCAGGATAGCAACCTGTATTTTCGTCTTTTTGGCAGTTACGGCATTTGTGACCAGTGTACTGGCAGGCTCTGCATTCGCCGTTACGTTTCTGGCTTCCAGTATGCAGCCTATTGATGTTGTTAATGCTGTGAATAAGACACATAGTAGAATAATTCTTTTCATATTCGGAATTTTTTTAATAGGTTTATGGCTCAAAAATAGAATGTTAATAATTAAGATTCCGGGAAGAATGTGTGAACCGGCGTTTTGAGTTGGTGAAATATAGGATATAAATGTTTTACTTATATTTACTTTACAATCTCAATAAAACATGATATGAACAGACTGATTATATATTTGACAATATGGCTGCTAACAGGTCCCTGCATAACAATGACAGCACAGGATTCCGTTCCTCCTGTCTATCAAAACAGTGCCAGAAAAGCAGTGATGAAACTCTCCACGTCACTGGAAAGCGGAAAGTCGGATTATTCGGTTGCGACGGATTATGAAGCACTGGCAAAAACACTCATGATACAGGGGGAATACGAGAAAGCAATGAATTATCTTATCAGTGCCCGCCAGTTGTTTTACAAAATCAAAAACAATGAAAAGATAGCACGGGTTGACCGTGAAATGGCAAGGATACAGGAGATACAAGGGAAGATACAAGAGGCTATTTTAAGTTATGGCAATGCCGCCCACCTGTCACAGGACACTAATTTTATTGAACTGAATACGAATGATGTGAACCGGTTAAAGAATATCTCAAACCCAGTTGCACAATCTCCTTATATACAGCGAAATATTGAATTACTGAACACCTCCTACAAACCGGAACAACAGGAGGATCGGGTCGCCGCCTTCCATCAGATGGCAAATGTCAATCTGGTCATGGATAATAAGGAAGCCGCCATAGGTAACCTGAACAGCATATTGTCTGAAGTGAAGGACAAACCGGTAGAAACCATCAAGGTACAAAGAGAAATTGCCAAAGTATATGCCGCCGATAGCCAACAGGTAAAAGCTCTCGCCTCCCTTCAGCAATCCTATGATATGGCGTTGAAGGAGGGCCATACGATAGAGGCGAAGAAAAGCCTGGAACAGCTGGTCGAGCAATACAGGAAAGAGAACCAGCAACGGAAAGCCTTGGACTTATATGCAGACTTTATGGAAAAACTGGAACCGCTGGTTAAATCGGACAGCACACTGATAGACCAGAAATTCTTTCAGGCACATGAAGCCCGTATCGCCCAGTTGGAGAAAGAACGTATCCTGAAAGACGAACTGATCAGAAAGAAAAACACCTTCAACTATGTACTGATCGGCTCGATTGTCCTGATCCTTATTTTTCTCGTGTTTATCGTCAAAGCCTGGTATTCCATCAGACGGAAGAATAAAAAGATAGCCCTCCAGTCGTTGCGCCGTGAGATGAATCCTCATTTCATCTTCAATAGCCTGAATAGTGTGAATCAGTTTATTGCCCAGAATAATGAGTTGGAGGCGAATAAGTATCTTTCCTCCTATTCCCGCCTGATGCGAAATATAATGGAAAACTCCAATAAAGACTTTACGCCGCTCTCGACGGAGCTCGAACAATTGAAAGAATACCTCGATCTGGAACACATGCGTTTCAGCGATAAGTTTGTTTACGAGACAGATGTGGATGAATCGCTTGACACCGACCATATATCTGTGCCTAACATGCTGATACAACCCCAGTTGGAAAATGCGATCTGGCATGGCTTACGGTATAAAGAGTCCGGTGGCCTGCTGAAACTGTCCGTAAAGCCGGAAGGCAATAGTCTTTGTGTTAAAATCGAAGACAATGGGATCGGACTGAAAAAAAGCAACGAGCTTAAAACCCGGCACCAGAAAGAGCATCATTCACGCGGCCTGACTAATACCCGTGAGCGTATCAACCTATTGAACAGCTTGTACGGTATGCATATCACGATCGAAATTACTGAGAAGGAAGGAGATGATGAAGATACAGGCGTGATCGTCCTGCTCAGATTCCCCCTTATTGTCTGATTGCGCATGAAGTTTTGTTATAGGATATATTTATTATTTTTTGCTAATGATAATTATATCCTGTAAGTTTGTTGCTTAAATCATTTATTCGTTAAAACAACATCAACATGAATGACACTATTAGAAAAATGAAACAAAGGAAAGTGCTCATACTCGCTTTGGCCTTCCCCTTGTTTTCACCCTTATCCATGCAAGCCATACAAAGAGCCGACAATGTATGTATGGAAATACAGCAGGATAAGAAAATTGTCGGTGTGAAACAGATCAATCCTACGACTGTTGAACTCCTGTTCTCCGATAATCAGAGAATGGCCTTTGACTTTTATGGAGAGAACATCTTCAGAGTATTTCAGGACGTCAACGGAGGGATCATCCGTGACCCGGAGGCCAAACCGGAAGCACAGATCCTGGTCGATAACCCGAGAAAACCGGTATCTCCGTTAACGCTGAAAGAAGATAATAAGACTATTTCTATCAGCACCAAAGAGATCAGACTGGAACTGGATAAAAGCACTTCCCTGTTGAAGGTGACCAATCTGGCAACAGACAAAGTTGTCCTGGAGGAGGTAAAACCTGTTCTTTATGATAAGGGAAAAACAATCCTTACCTTAAAGGAAAATCCCGGCGAATACTTCTATGGCGGTGGTGTACAGAACGGGCGCTTCTCGCATAAAGGAAAAGCGATCGCTATCGAAAACCAGAACAGCTGGACCGATGGCGGCGTTGCCTCGCCTGCCCCCTATTATTGGTCTACCAATGGCTACGGTTTTATGTGGTACACCTTCAAACAAGGTAAATATGATTTCGGTGCAGCCGAAAAAGGGACAGTAATATTGTCACATGATACCGATTATCTGGATGCGTTCTATATGGTCAATGACGGTGCCGTATCCCTGTTGAACGATTTCTATCAGCTGACAGGTAATCCGGTTTTATTACCGAAGTTCGGTTTCTATCAGGGACACCTGAATGCTTATAACCGCGACTACTGGGTGGAAGACGAGAAAGGTATCCTTTTTGAAGACGGCAAACGTTACAAGGAAAGCCAGAAAGACAATGGCGGTGTAAAAGAATCCCTGAACGGCGAAAAGAACAATTACCAGTTCTCCGCCCGTGCCGTGATCGACCGCTACAAGAACCACGATATGCCGTTCGGCTGGTTATTGCCAAACGACGGTTACGGTGCCGGATACGGACAGACCGAAACATTGGACGGGAATATCCAGAACCTGAAAAGCCTGGCTGATTATGCTCATAAGAACGGTGTCGAAATCGGACTTTGGACACAGTCGGATTTGCATCCGAAACCCGAAATCAGTGCCTTGTTACAGCGTGATATCGTAAAAGAAGTGCGCGATGCCGGTGTCCGTGTTTTGAAGACCGACGTGGCTTGGGTAGGTGCCGGTTATTCATTCGGACTGAACGGTGTGGCTGACGTAGGTCATATCATGCCTTATTATGGTAACGATGCGCGTCCTTTCATTATCTCCCTTGACGGTTGGGCCGGTACGCAACGTTATGCCGGTATCTGGTCGGGCGACCAGACAGGCGGCCAGTGGGAATATATCCGTTTCCATATCCCGACTTATATCGGTTCGGGATTATCCGGACAACCGAATATCACTTCCGACATGGATGGTATCTTCGGCGGAAAGAACCTGGCAATGAACACACGCGATTTCCAGTGGAAGACCTGGACGCCGATGCAGTTGAATATGGACGGTTGGGGTGCCAATGAGAAATATCCGCATGCCCTTGGCGAACCGGCAACATCTATCAACCGCTGGTATCTGAAAATGAAATCGGAGTTGATGCCTTATGCCTACAGCATTGCAAAGGAAGCAGTAGATGGTAAGCCGATGATCCGTGCCATGTTCCTGGAATACCCGAATCAGTATACTTATGGTAAAGCAACCGAATATCAGTTCATGTACGGACCGTATTTCCTGGTTGCCCCTATCTATCAGGAAACACAGGCAGATGAAAAAGGTAACGATATACGCGACGGCATTTATCTACCGGAAGGAACCTGGGTAGACTATTTTACCGGAGAAAAATATGAAGGCAACTGTGTTGTCAACAATTTTGCTTCTCCGTTATGGAAGTTGCCGGTATTTGTAAAGAGCGGCGCCATCATTCCGATGACTAACCCTAATAATAATGTTACCGAGATCAATAAGAACCTGCGCGTTTATGAAATTTATCCGGACGGTAACAGTTCGTTTACTGAATATGACGACGATGGCACGACACAAGCCTATTTGAAAGGTGAAGGTGTAACGACCCGGATCGAATCGGAAGTAGGCAGTAAGAATAATGTAACGATTACAATCCGGCCGGCAGTAGGCAGCTTTGACGGTTTCGTAAAAGATAAAGCAACCGAACTCCGTATCAATGTTTCCGAAATGCCGAAAAAAGTGGCTGCCAAAGTTGGTAAAAACAAGGTAAAGCTGACGGAAGCCCGTTCGATGGACGAATTCCTGAAAGGTGAAAACGTTTATTTCTATGATGCAACACCCAACCTGAACAAGTTTGCAACGAAAGGAAGCGAGTTTGAAAAGGTAACGATCACTAAGAACCCGCAGTTATTGGTAAAGCTCGCTTCTGCGGATATCACAGCGAACGAAACAAGCATCAGCTTTGAGGGTTACAAATTCGATATGGGTAACAGCCACCGTGTTTCGACCGGTACACTGGCCGCTCCTGTTGCACAGGTTACAGATGAAAACCTGGAAGCCTATTCATTGAAACCGACCTGGAATAAAGTGGCAGGTGCCGACTTCTACGAAATTGAATTCAACGATATGTTGTACACGACTATCAGAAATACAGAATTGTTGTTCGACGGACTGGAAGCCGAAACTGATTATGCCTTCAAGATTCGTTCTGTAAATAAGAACGGTTATTCCGATTGGTCTTCCTTCAATGTGAAGACGAAATCGAACCCGCTCGAGTTTGCTATCAAGGGAATCCGTGGTGAAGTGACTGCCGAAGAACAGGGTGGTTTCGAAATCTTCCGTTTGTTCGACTTTGCTGAACTGGGAGACATGTTCCATACGAAATACCGCAAGAATGCTATACCGTTCGATATGATCATCGACTTGCGCACGGTTAACCAGCTGGATAAATTCCATTATCTGTCACGTCAGGACGGCGGTAACGGAACAATGCTGAGAGGTTTCGTCTCTTACAGTATGGATAAAGAAAACTGGATACCGGTCGATTCCTTCAAGTTCGAACGCAACGGTGATGTGAAGATATTCGAATTCAAGGATAAACCGAAAGCCCGCTACATCAAACTGAATGTAACGGAAGGTGTCGGCAATTACGGTTCAGGCCGCGAATTGTACGTCTTCAAGGTACCGGGAACAGAAAGCTACCTGCCGGGCGATATCAACAACGACAAGAAGATCGACAGCAATGACCTGACTTCTTACATGAACTACACAGGTCTGCGTAAAGGTGACAGCGACTTCGATTATGTAAGTGCCGGCGATATCAATCAGAACGACCTGATCGATGCTTACGATATATCCGTCGTTGCCACTCAACTGGATGGCGGCATCGAAGAACAGGATACTGCAAAAGTAGCCGGAACGATCGGGATCAGCGCACCTAAACAGTCCTACAACAAAGACGAGATCGTGGAAGTCAAGGTAACAGGTACAGACCTCAAAGCGGTTAACGCATTGAGTTTCGCTTTGCCGTACGACCAGCAGGATTACGAATTTGTCGGCATAGAACCGTTAAACCTGAAAGTCATGGAGAACCTTACTTACGACCGTCTGCATACAAATGGTCAGAAGGCCTTGTATCCTACTTTCGTTAATCTCGGTGACAAGGAAGTCTTGGCAGGTACAATCGACCTGTTCATCCTGAAGCTGAAAGCAAAACGCAAAGTCAAATTCAACCTGAAGGCCATCGATGGCATACTGGTTGATAAAGACCTGAATATGTCTAAGTTCTAAGAACTTGCCATAGATAAAATTCAGAATCCCCTGTTTCGGTATAATTGTCCGGAACAGGGGATTTTTTTTATGGCTTAAAATAGTATCTTTGTCTGAACGATATATAAAACGGAAGACTCTGAATATGGAAATGCTACAGAAAATAAGAAGCGTCATCGTTGAAGATGAATCGGCTGCCCGTGAGGCATTGAAGAATTATCTGGCAAAATACTGTCCGGTCATCGAAGTGGTCGGAGAAGCCCACGACTGTAAATCGGCCGTCCCTTTACTCCATGAACTGGAACCGCAATTGGTGTTTCTGGATGTGGAAATGCCCTACGGCAATGCATTCGACGTATTGGAAGGATGTAAAGACCTGTATTTCGAAACCATATTTGTCACCGCCTTTTCTGAATATTCACTCCGGGCGTTGAACCAGAGTGCAGCTTACTATCTGCTGAAACCGGTCAGCATCGAAGAACTGATCCTTGCCGTAAATAAGGTACAGCAACACATCGTCAACCGGGAGATATTCAATCGCAATCAGATTCTGATTGAAAACATGCGCGAGCCGAAACCGGAGAAGCGCCAGGTGATCCTCCCTACTCTCGAAGGATTTGAAGTGATAAAGATGGAAGATATCATCCGGTTGCAGGGAAACGGAAATTTCACCGACATCTATTTGAAAGATAAAAGCAAGAAGATGGTCTGCCGTTTTCTGAAATATTTCAGCGAGATATTGCCGTTCCCGTTTGTCCGTGTACACAAATCACATATAATCAATCTTCATTGTGTCAGGTCATACCACAAAAACTCCGGCGGTTACATCGTCCTGGAAGATAATACGGAGATAGAAATATCCTCCAGCTATAAAGATGATTTTCTCCGGTTACTGAAATCGCAGTGAAAAAAGTTACAGTTTAACTGTTGCGGTACTCCTGTGGTGTCATGCCGGTATGCCTTTTGAAATATCTGTTGAAGAACGACATATTGTTGAATCCCAGCGAAAAGGCAATCTCCTTGATCGGAAGTTCCGTTGATTTCAGCTGTGCTTTAATGTCCATCATAACAATGGCGGTTATTATTTCGAGCGCCGTCTTTCCTGTTTCCTTTTTTATGGTCGAACAAAAATGGGAAACGGTAACACCCAGATGTTCCGCATAAAAAGCAACGCTCCGTTGTTTCGTATAATTCGACATGACCAGTTTGATAAACTCACGGCACATCACTTTACTGCGTGAATGCAATGCGCTTTTCCACTTGCCGTGATTCTTATACAATTCGGCCGTACCTTGCATAAAAATAGTGAAAACGGATTTAATGATCTCCTTATTCTCCAGCGTACAAGGCAATGAATAAGCATGGATCAACGGTTTGAAGATATCCTGATATAACTGTGAAAGATCTTCCGATAAACAGATGACCGGATTCTCAGCCAGTATAGGAAGTAACCGTACGGTTGTTAAGACCAGGTTATTATTCTCCATGAAATCCTGCGAAAAGCAGGCGTAGAAGAAATGAGCATCCGGAGAAACGTCATTGAGCTGGACGAAACTGTCCGGCGTTAATGTGATAAAATCATCTTTTTTGATTGTGTATTCAGACAGGTTGATTGTAGCATGGACAGAACCTTCTACACAAAATGCAAAAAGCACTGCTTTCATTTTACATGAAAAGCGCACGTAGCGATTCAGCATGTCTCCGGTGATATTGTCGCCTGCAATAAAATCCGTGGGAATGTCAAATATTTGTATGTTTGCCTCCATATTGTCCTGATAAATGATTTTCAAAGATAGCATATTTGAGTTTTCTACACCAATAATCGCAAAAACAGGACATAGAAACCCAATAATAGGTATTGATCGTTCCGTTCAAATCTATGTACTTTGCAAAAGTTTAAACAAAGAAAGAAAAAATGAACCGAAAGAGTTCTCTTTTGTTTTATTCTAGAAAGAGGACATGTATTATCTAATAAAATTATAATTATGGAACTAGAGAAGATCGGAGAAAATGCCGGCAAAGTCTGGCATGTGCTGAATGAAGGAAGAGAGTTGACAATACCAGAACTGAGCAGACGGATTGACCTGAGCCACGAAGATACCACCTTAGCAATCGGATGGCTGGCCAGAGAAAACAAAATTTACATACAACGTAAAAACGGGCAGATATTGGTAAGCAACGGAATACAACAAGGACTATACTTTGGATAATATATCATCAAAAGCGTCAGTAAGGTTCATATGCCTGCTGACGCTTTTTTATTATCCGGCTATTTTATCTCCTGATGTTGCCGGTTATTAATATAGGTCAGTGCCGCACCGATCGCCGTCCGGTATTCTGCATATTCCGGTATCAGGAAATGCCCCCCGTACATTTCTTCCAGCCGGGGAAAAATACTTTCACATTGCGGCAATTTCGTCAGATTCCCGATCAGGACGTAATCATGTATGTCGCTGTTCAGTGCAGCAAGGATCACTGATTGCCCGATGCATTGAAGTACCATGTAAATAATACCCAACGCTACGTCTTCCTGCGAAGAATTGGCTCCCGCCTTTCCGAAAGTAGAGGCTGTCGCATCCAGAGGCAGTCCGGGCAAAGGTATATTACAGATATCCTGGATTTGCAGGTTTATAGTCGTTATATCTCCTTTCAGGGCCAGCTTGACAATCTGGTGAAAATCCTGCGTTTTAAGTAGCAGGCGGGATAACCCCAGTATGGAACCCCCACCGATCCCTATACCGCCGATATGTTCGATCAGTGGACCGTCCACTTTTACAAACGAAGTCCCCGTTCCCATACTGACAACGATCAACTTATCCAGCTGCGTCAGATACTGTGCCCCGAGTCCGTTAGCCAGAAATTCATCTGTTTTGGCTGTAGGCAAACCATAGAGCGGCTGATTGATGTATGCACTGCCCACACCGGTGAGCATCACTTTCTCTATGTCGGAAAGGGGAATATCATTCTCATATAAATACTTACCGAAAGCACCAAACAGCGATGTTACCGGGTCGGTTGCCTTGACAAACATGGGATTCCGGATCTCCTTATCGTCGATCCCCACTATTTTGGTAGTGCTCCCTCCTACGTCTATACCAATTACTATGCCCATAATTTTTTTGTTAATATCGGATTCAAAGATACGTGTTCTTACTGAAAATTAGTACCTTCACAGATAATAACTTTAAATGGAGGACCGGATATGTTCGCAGATTTTAATTTTCAACAGATGATAAGTGCTTTCATCGTACTGTTTGCCGTAATCGACATCATTGGTTCCATCCCCATTATCATCAATCTGAAGGAAAAAGGAAAAGACGTGAATGCTTTAAAAGCAACGGTTATATCTTTTATCCTGATGATCGGCTTCTTTTATGCTGGCGATTTTCTCTTGAAACTATTCCATGTGGATATCGAATCGTTTGCTGTGGCGGGTGCATTCGTTATTTTCCTGCTGTCGTTGGAAATGATACTGGATATCGAGATCTTCAAGAATAACGGACCGATCAAGGAAGCCACGCTGGTGCCTCTGGTCTTCCCCTTGCTGGCCGGTGCCGGTTCGTTTACAACCCTGCTTTCATTGAGGGCAGAATATGCCAGTATCAATATTGTAGTCGCTTTGATACTGAATATGCTATGGGTATATTTTGTGGTGCGTATGACTAAGCAGGTGGAACATCTGCTGGGAAAAGGCGGTATCTATATCATCCGTAAGTTTTTCGGCATTATCCTGTTGGCTATATCCGTCAGGTTGTTTACAGCCAATATCACTCTGTTGATTGAAGCGCTGCACGAGTAAAAAGTTACTATAATAAGGATATTTTCAGATCCTTTTTCATTCAATTCAGCTTGATAGTCAAACTATCTTGTTTTCTTTTTGTTTCTATATACCGGATATTTTATTGAATTTACTTGCATTTTTGCCGAACTAAATCAACAATTATGATGGATATAGAATTTAAGCAGATTTATCCTCCGTTACGCGATTGCGTAAATCGCCTGATCGAGCGGAAGATACAAGCAGGCAGGGACAGGACCGCTGCCAATTACCGAAGTGCATGGAACAAGTTTGTGGCCTACAAAGGTCGTAAAGTAAGGGAACTGACTATTGCAGACCTGACGGCAGGGTTGGTACAGGAATTTGTCATGTGGCTGTTGCAGGATAAGAAATCAAGAAATGATGAACTTAGTCCCGGCAGCCAGGACTTTTACCTGCGCAATCTGAAAGCGATCTATAATAATATAAAAAAAGATCTGCATTATCATGATCCTGCCGGAAATCCTTTTGCGGGACTGCATATCACAGTCCCTTCCACCCGTAAACGGGCTCTTCCCGAGCGTGACATCAAGAGGCTGGCCCGTCTCGATCTGTCTGACAGACCGGAGCAACTGGAGGCTCTTCATCTTTCCCTTTTTCTTTTCTATGCCCGCGGCATGTGTTTCGTAGATGCCTATAAACTGGAACAGGACAATGTGCATTACGGATATATCCAATATAACCGTAGCAAGACACAGGCTGTCCTACAGGTAAAGATCACTTCGGAAATGCACCATATCATGCAGTTGTACAAACGGAAAGATTCTCGCTGGGTATTCCCGTTCCTGCACGAAAAGCTGGTTGGGAAAGGTGTATTGACGGCTCAATCGTCTTTACATCGTGTGAACGAGTATCTGAAAGAGATCGGTGACAGACTGAACCTTCCTTATCCCCTGACCACTTATGTGATGCGCCATAGTTGGGCGTCGCTGATGCTGGAGTCGGGTTCGGAGATAGGGGTTATCAGCCAGTCGCTCGGTCATATGTCTCTGCAAACGACACAAATATATCTGGGGCAGTTATCCAAATCAAAGATGGATAAGGCCTCCGAAGATATGCTGGATCATCTGGTTCGTGGTAGCCGGAAAAAACAACTTCAGGAACCTTCCGAACCCGTACCCGCGCCCCCTGCCCCAGTATCAACCCCTCCTGTTGTAGTCCGGCAACCCCAGCCTTCTTCTGGTAGCAGATGGAAGAATGTACTGACGTCGCTGGCAACGCGGTTGCTGATGTTTGCAACAAGTTGATAATATAAAAGTGTCAAAGGAGGTATGCCATAACCTTGTTTTGTCATGGCGGACTTGATCCGGGATGACAGGGCAGTGAACTTTGGTATACCTCCTCTACTTTTGCAGCCTCTCTAATGTAGACTTCAATCTTTACGTTTTCCTTTACTATTCAGATATTCGAGCAAGCCTTTGCCCGGTTTGAATTTTACACTGTTACGCGATGGAATGGTTACCGGTATGCCTGTTTTGGGATTCCGTCCCGGCCGTTCGCTTTGCGACCATAATGTGAAGGTTCCGAACCCCTGACTGACCATCATCCCTTCATCAATAAGGGCATCCGCAAGTATATTTTCGTAAGTACCGATAAACGTTAGAGCTTCTCTCTGTGAGATAGATAAACGGGCAGCAATTCTTTTAGCAAATTCAATCTTATTCATAACTTAAAAATCAACAATGATATTTTTTATTACATCTACTTCATCAAAAATAGCCACATTCCCATCGGTGATCTCTACACGCACGTCGGCACTGTTGGGACCGGCAATCCTGAATGTAATGTCATAAGAATAATCGCGGGCTATGTTATAGTCGTTCGTGAAGTTTCCTCCCAGGTAAAAAGTATATTTCACTTTTACACCGTCGGTATGTGATGGATCATATTTGTAAATACCGGCCAGTTCAATATAAGTACATCCGGCTAACTTGTCGGACTCACTTCCCGGACCATTTTCTTTCTGATTCTTTCCCTGCTGGGTGGCAGTAGGATAAGTTTTTTCATTTGTCCCTGCTGCCCTATAGGTTGCCATATTTTGAGGAAGGTTATATATTTTAACGGTTGCATCGCCACTTGTTTCATCCAACGCAAAAAGGCCGGGAGAGACAGATGTGATATTCACTTTTATTTTAGCAAAAGTCCTGAACATCTGCGCCCTCACTTTTATCACACCTTCGTTCGTCGGGGTATAATAAAATGGTTCGGATGTTAGTAGTTTGGGAGATGTTGTCACAAATGGCTTTCCCGAAGTTCCTATAGGCACAGTCTTTGCTTTTAGGTCGCTTTCAGTTATCTTTGCCAACTCTTCTGCTGTCAGCGAATACATAGCATCATCACTTCCTTCATTTGTCAACATAGCCCTGCTTCCGTTCGCAATCACATAAAAGAGGCTATTGTCTGCTGTAAATTTGCTTATATCCGTATCTCCTCCCGTTTTTAGATTGACAATCAGGCCATCCTGATTCTCGTCTGTGGATTTAGAGATGCCGGACTGAGGAACATAAAGCGCTTTTAGACAACTACCGGTACTTTTATTATCATCGTCGTTTACCTTAAACTGAACGATCCATACATTCTGTACTTCTACACCGCCTAAAACAGGCTTCGTGTCACCCTGTTCCTTTTGTTTCCACATGGATAGACTCCGGCATGCTTAACTGAATATATAACTGCCTTGTTTTTTCCTGCAAGCCATCTTTTTCGCAGCCGCAGAAACATATGCAAAAGAATAACAGGGATAATATCCCTTTTCCTTCTATCTTTTTCATTTCTTTTCCTCCTTTTTATTATTTGCCGACTTCGTCTGTTGAAAATTTTACAGTCGTATATTCCAGAATAGCCAGTGAAAGATCTGTCGGTTCCTGGTCTCCGAAGAATGTCAACGTGAATTCGAACTCGTATGTCATTCCCGGAAGGAATGACTTATAAACCTTTGGCCTGTAGGGGAATATTTTATGCGTCAGTTTACCATTTTTCATATAACCTATATTCAGATTGAGTTCGAACTCCAACGGATCGGTTCCTATCAATGGCAGTATCACTAAAGGTGTTGTATTTTCACGACCGGCTTGTACATTATCATTGTTGCCATTAGAGAAGTCTGTCTCACCCAATCCGGCAGTACCTGTTTGTGGAACAGTTTCACCATTGTACCAGACCGTTTCCCCCATCTGATAGGATAAATTACAGGAGAGCTTAGTAATATTTACTGATGAAACAGCTAATGTTGATACGGAAACCGGTTGGGTACGATTCGCTTGTACCTTTATGACCACATTCGAGCAAAGCCGTGTAAACGGTTCAGGCAAGGTAACCGACATCATGTTTTCGCCAGCCGATGTCGGTTGGACAGAGATGCCTTTGAGGTTTGAATACATAAAATCTTTGCCGTTGGATACTTCGATCAGATTCTTTGCCCCATTAGCTGTTGGATAAAAATCCTGACTATTATAGGATACCAGGTAAATATCATATTCTCCGCGGTAAAGAGTCAAGCCTATATCATCGGCAGCCACAGCAGTACCGGCCTCATTGACTACATAGTCACCCGATCCTATCGGTGAACCATACATATAGGATACGGTTTGTGCCTTTGCGATCCCGTGTCGGGCACGGGAACGGGATAGCTCATTTATTTCTATATTTTCACCTGCCGCGAACCCCGCCTATCAACAGAAAACGGCTTTCCATTCACCGATATTGCGGTCTTCTTTGTTGAAGTCGGCGCCGACTTTGACTAACTGGCGGCCATCGACTGTGTATGGGATCAGATAGCCTTTGTCGTCGATCTGTTGGAGGGCTTTGTCTACCGAACCGTCCAGTTTGAATTCGAATACGTAGATGTAGTCGGTTGTTTTTACCACTGCATCCGCACGCCCTCGGGCACTGCGAACTTCGGCTTCTATATATTGCCCCAACAGTTTGAAGACCAGATAGAAGATTATCTGGTAATGCTGTTCGGTCCGGTCGTTCAGTTCATAGGGAATGTCTGCAAAGAAAGCACGCAGCCGTTCCATAAATGCATCGACATCACCGGCACGCAACTCCTGGCTGAACTTACCGATATAAAACGGAGCATTCGCTTCCGATAAAGACGTATAATACGGTGTGATAAAGTTTAACCATCCATATTCCACTTCGGCATTCGGATAGCCAAGACGGAAAAAGTTGAATTCTGAATCATAATCTTTGATCGTCAGATACCCACTCTGATAAATGATCGGCACCGGGTTCTGAAAATCCGCCCGGTAGTCGGTCAGTGCAGCTGCCGGCACTTCTATGCCGTCCAGTTGGCGCAGATCGTAGTCTGTCTTTTTCAGCATATCGACCAGCATCGTAGGGGTTCCCGTAGCAAACCAATAGCTGCTGAAACGTTTCTGTAGTAATGCATTCAATACACTGAAAGGGTTAAAGATACCCTCTGTCCGGAACTCCGAGAAATGATAGCCGTCGTAACGTTTCGTCAGTTCATTTACTGTTTGTTCGTATGTCAGCTTGTTCATGGCGGCAAGGGCAGCCAGTTCGGGTTGAAAGTCGCGTTCGATTTCTACCTTTGTCATACCGCAAACCGTTGCATAATCGGGAGCCATACTGATATCTATCAGTTGGTTCAGGTTACTGAAAATACCTAGTTGCGAGAACTTTGTCACTCCGGTGATAAATACAAAACGCAGGTAGCGGTCAGCATCTTTCAGGACGGTGTAAAAGCCGGTCAGCATTTCGCGGTAAACGTTGTGCAGGTCATCATTAAATAATGTACGTAACAGAGGTTTATCGTATTCGTCGATCAGGACGACTACCTTCTCCCCTGTTTTCTCACAGGCTTGTTGGATGATTTGCATGAAACGACCTTCGTAATTAGTTGATTCCTTCTTTTTTGTGATTTCATATTTATCTTCCCAAGCAACCAGGTGATCATCCAGTATTTGTTCCAGGCTCTCTTTCGTTTCGTAGAATTTCGCATTGAGACTCAGATGAAGCACCGGATACACTTTCCATTCTTTCTCCAGTTGTTCGATAGCCAGTCCCTTGAACAGGTCTTTCCGTCCGAGGAAATAAGCTTCGAGCGTGGAAAGCAGCAGGCTTTTACCGAAACGGCGCGGGCGGCTCAGAAAATAAGGTTTGCCGGTCGTTACCATTTTGTAAACCAATGCAGTCTTATCTACATATAGATATCCGTCTTCCCTCAAAGAGGTAAAATCCTGTATCCCTACCGGGAGTTTTCTGATCGGTGTTGTTTCCATGTCTCTGTTGTTTTTAAGCACGAACACAAAGATAAGAATAATATGCTAATGTTGCATATACCAATGGATATAGTAAATAGTTTGAGATTTGTCTAAATTGCCACATTGGCATATTACCCATTGGCTCATTATTTCTTTTCTCTTTATCAA
>NZ_QTMM01000028.1:43645-43955 GCF_003635445.1 Parabacteroides sp. AF17-3
CATTGGCTCATTATTTCTTTTCTCTTTATCAATCTCATCATGTCAAAGAACGCTTGTTTTTGCATCGACAGTCGATGCCGTGTTGCACTGGGTGTAAGTGCAACGTTACACTCGATGTCGATGCAACGCTGCACTTGGTGTCGATGCAACACTACATCGACCCACCCTGCAAATCATTCGATTTCAGGACGATCTCCGCCACCGGAGTCGCCTACCACCAGTTTCGTTGGATATTCCAGGGTACGTGCTTCTTTCAAAGTCGTACTGCTTTGGCTGAACTGTGTGACGATACGCAATGTATAGCTGCCGT
>NZ_QTMM01000029.1:0-43432 GCF_003635445.1 Parabacteroides sp. AF17-3
GTTTAAACGGCTCTCTTGAGATAGGGAGCGCAATTTATTTACATATGAAAAAATATATAGGACTGTTTGTTTTGTTATGCTGTTTTTCTTCGTGGCTTACTGCCGGAGAAAGTTACTGTTTTCGTGTCTATTTGAAAGATAAAGGCGATTCCGGCTTTACCGTAGAAGAACCGGAGGCTTTCCTGTCGAAAGAATCCATTCAGCGGCGTAAAAAGGCGGGAACGCCGGTCACCGCTTCCGATCTTCCCATTGCGCATGCTTATCTGGATACATTGGTCGCTACCGGCGCTGAACCGGTGGTGCAGAGTAAATGGCTTTCTACCGTAGTCGTGACCAGTAAAGACAGCACAGTTGCCGACCGTCTGAAAAACCTGACGATGGTCGACTCTGTAAAATGGGTATGGAAAGGACACGATGTGACTCCGGCCCAGGAAGATGATCAGGAGATCCGTCTTTCTCCCTCAGATACACCTTTGAAAGAAAAATACGGATATGCTGAAAGGCAGATCAAAATGTTGAATGGTATCAAACTGCATGATGCCGGATTCCGTGGGGAAGGGATGCGCGTGGCAGTGATAGATGCCGGCTTCCAGAATGTAGACCGTATCTGCGTTTTCGATTCCCTGCAATTGATCGGGACGCATAATGTGATTTACCCGGGCCGCAGTGTGTATGAAGCAGATGACCATGGGACGAAGGTTCTGTCTTGTATGGCTGCCAATATGCCCGGGATCATGGTCGGGACAGCTCCCAAAGCGTCTTATTTGCTTATAAAAAGCGAGGACAGCGATTCCGAATATCCGATAGAAGAAGACTATTGGGCGGCGGCTGTTGAATATGCCGATAGTGTAGGAGTCGATGTGATCTCTTCCTCATTAGGTTATTTCGCTTTTGATGCAGATGAATTATCTTACGATCAGTCCGCCTTGGACGGAAAAAGTTCTTTGATCAGCCAGGCGGCACATATCGCAGCGCAAAAGGGGATCCTGATGTTTTGCAGTGCCGGAAATGAAGGAAACGGCAGTTGGGGGAAAATTACTTTCCCTTCCGATGCATCGGATATTCTGACGGTTGGGTCTATTACGGAAGATAAAAAGAAAAGTATTTTCAGTTCGGTAGGATTTACTGCCGATTACCGGGTGAAACCGGATGTGGTGGCATTAGGGTCGGGCAGTTGTGTGATCGATCCACAAGGAAATGTACGTTATGCCAGCGGAACATCTTTTGCAACTCCCATATTGGCGGGATTGGGCGTCTGTCTGTGGCAGGCGTTGCCGGAGTTGAGCAATAAGGAAGTCATTGCTTTATTACAGCAGGTTTCCAGCCAGTTCAAACAGCCCGATGCCGAACTGGGGTATGGTATCCCGAATATATATAAAGCCTATAAGAAAGGAATGCAGTATGCCAGGACTGAACATTAATCCGGAATATATGGGCGAAGAACGCAGGGAACTGTCTTTGCTGGAATTGAATAACCTGGTGCGCGGTGCGGTCAGTGAGGCTTTCCCCGGCACTTGCTGGGTTCGTGCGGAGATGAGTGATGTGCGGACGAATGCTTCTTCCGGGCATTGCTATCTGGAGTTTATTGAAAAAAATTCTATAACCGGGCAATTGGTTGCCAGGGCACGCGGTTCGATATGGGCTAAAACGTTCCGGATGCTGAAGCCTTACTTTGAGATGGAGACGGGGCAGATGTTTGCTTCCGGACTGAAGGTGCTGGTGAAAGTATCGGTCGAATTTCATGAACTGTACGGATACAGCCTGACGGTGCTGGATATCGATCCTGCTTATACATTGGGAGATATGCTGAGAAAGCGGATGGAGATTATCCGTCAGTTGAAGGAAGAGGGTGTATTTACATTGAATAAAGAATTACCGTTCCCTGTCCTGCCTAAACGTATTGCTGTTATTACTTCCCCGACGGCTGCCGGGTATGAGGATTTCCTGAATCAGCTGGCAAATAATAAAGCGGGCTATCCGTTTTATCCGAAGTTATTTCCCGCCCTGATGCAAGGGGAGAGAACGGAAGAGTCTGTCATCGCAGCGCTGGACCGTATTTACCATCATATCGATTGTTTCGACGTGGTGGTCATTATCCGCGGCGGTGGTTCAACTTCCGATCTGAATAGTTTCGACTCCTATCTGCTGGCGGCAAATTGTGCCCAGTTCCCGTTGCCGGTGATAACCGGTATCGGTCATGAGCGCGATGATACCATTCTGGATATGGTGGCACATACGCGGATGAAAACACCGACTGCCGTAGCCGAATTTCTGATCGGCCGTATGGATGCAGCGGCGGAAGAACTGGAAGACCTTCAGCAGGAGGTGAGCGAACTGGCAAGTACGATCTTATTGAAACAAAAAAACTTCCTGCAATTGCTGGGGGCACGTTTACCGGTGATTGTCACGAACAGGATCGAGCGTAACCGTTCTTTCCTGCAAATGGCAGGCAATAAACTTCCGGCTTCTGCTTCGGCCATGTTGCTCCGCCGGCGTTCAACGCTTGAAAGCCTGCAAATGCAGTTACAGAACCGTGCTGCTTCGCGCCTGGCGGAAGGCACGCGGTTTATCCAGTTGATGGAGCAGTTCATTAAAATGGCATCTCCCGATTATGTATTGAAGCGTGGTTATAGCTTGTCCCTGAAAGACGGCAAAATCATCAAGCATGCAACCGATCTGAATCCCGGCGATGAACTGGTGACCCGGTTTGCGGATGGGGATGTGAAGAGTATCGTTAAAAAATAAATTATTCCGAAATATGACAAAGAAAGAAGAAACATACAATGAAGCGGTAGAGAAACTCCGTAAAATTGTGGCCGATATAGAGAACGGTGACCTGGATGTGGATGTCCTTTCAGAAAAGGTGAAAGAGGCTACCCGGCTGATTAAGTTATGCAAGGAGAAGTTGTATAAGGTAGACGAAGAAGTCAAAAAAGTACTGGAGGAACTGGAGTAATGCACAAATATGTATTGATCGTGGCCGGAGGGAAAGGTCTCCGGATGGGAGGCGATTTGCCTAAGCAGTTCATTCCGCTGGAAGGTAAACCGATCCTGATGCATACGTTGGAAGCCTTCCATCGCTGGGATAATGCGGCAGAATTGCTGTTGGTCCTTCCCGAAGATCACCAGCCTTACTGGAATATGCTTTGCCGGGAGATCGGGTGTAAGGCACCTCACCGGATAGCGAATGGCGGTGAGACCCGGTTTCATTCCGTTCGGAACGGATTACAATTCCTTTCGGAAGAAATTGGAAATGCATCCGGACGAAATGAAAAAGTCTTGATCGCGGTACATGACGGTGTACGTCCGTTTGTCTCTCCCGAAGTAATCTGTGCCTGTTTTGATGAGGCAGAAAAAAGCGGAGCTGCTATTCCGGTTATGCCGATGATCGACTCGTTGCGTGAAACCGATGAAAACGGTTCGCATCCGGTAGACCGTAGCCGTTATGTAGCTGTACAGACACCGCAGGTTTTTCGCAGCGATATTTTGCTGGAAGCATACGAACAACCGTTCACATCTCTTTTCACGGATGACGCTTCGGTTGTTGAGGCTGCCGGAGTACCGGTCCGGTTGGTAACCGGCAACCGTGAGAATATCAAAATAACGACGCCGTTCGATCTGCTGGTAGCACAGGGATTGCTTCTTAATCAGTCTCAAAACAATATTTTCCGGAAGACACCTCCATAACCGCATAACCATCCTGTATCCCGTTGTACTTAACGCCTTTTGCCTGTTTGATGCCGGAGCGGCATTCTTTTACCGTCTTTCCGGAAATAACCGGCAGATAGACTGTGGCACGGCTTCCAACAGGTATTTCAACGTCCATTTTGAACGTATTATTTTGTTTTTCCCAACTCACAGCCGCCTGTCCGAAAGGGGTACGGGTAGAGTAGGAAGCATAGTTGATCGCTTTAGGAGGATAAGGTTTTATGATGATGTGTTTATAGCCGGGTTCCTGTTGGTCGCTATTCAGTCCTGCCATCTTCCTGTAAAACCAGGTAAAGCCGCCACCGAACATCGGGTGGTTGCGAGAGTTGTTGCCGTTCCATTCTTCCCAGGTCGTTGTGGCTCCCTGTGAAATCCACCATCCGTAACCAGGCATATCCTTTTTATTCATTGCTTCGTAGGCCAGTTCGTTCATTCCGTTGTCTGCCAATGTCTCAAAAAAGAACTGAGTACCGAAAATACCTGTGTATAAGTGTCCGTTATGGGCGCGCACTTCTTCCCGTACCGTTTCCTGTACATCTTTCTTTACTTCATCCGGAACTCCCATTACCAGAGCGAAGATATTGCTGCCCGAAGGACCATATGTTTTAGTCACCGGATTATAGAAACGTTTGTGGAAAGCCTGCCGTGTTTTCTCTGCCAGAGCGGAGAAAAGGCTTGCATCCTTTTTCTCTCCCAGTGCTGATGCCGCTTTTGCCGTAAGATCGGCACAACGCCAGAGATAGAATGTATGAACCAGGTCTTTCGGAGGAAATCCGTCTGCCGGGCACCATTCTCCCAGGTTGTGCCATTCGCTGACGTTTCCGTTGCTTTTTATCTGCGAAAGCATGATGCCGTCGGAATCTACCCAGGTTTGCATGTACCGGAGCTGTTCTTTCATTCCGGTGTAATTGGCAGCCAGCAAATCTTTATCTGCATAATGCAGATAAAACTCCCACGGCATAATGTTCATAGCTGCTCCCCATGCCACGCCGCCTCCGCAGCCGGGCTGCCAGGGTGCACCGTTCGGAACATAACCGGTCGCTTTATTCTGGGCAAGCAATATGTCTTTGATCCATTTGGTATATAAAGCTGCGGCATCATAGTTGTGCATGACAGTGACACAAGCCACCTGTCCGTCGCCGGTATAGGCAGAACGTTCCCGATGGGGACAGTCGCTGATAATACTGCCGTGTGAGTTGTCTGTCAGGCTTCGTCTCCATATCTTATTGATCTGGTTGAAAAGAGGGTTCGAGCATTCGAAATGTCCGGTCGTTTCAATTTCCGTATATACGGCTTCTGCTGTCAGGTTATCCTCCCGGAGTTCACCCGGCCAGTTGATAATCTCTGCTTCCCGAAAGACAAACCAAGTAAAGCGGGCGGCATACGATTCCGGTCCATCTCCTTTCATCGTATAAGAGTTGGAGCCGTTCGGCGATTCACAGATATAACGTATCTCTACCTTTCTGCCTGCCTCTCCCTGCATATTGTGCAGATGTACCCAGCCGGATATTTCTTCTCCGAAATCGACTTTATAATTTCCGTTTTCCAGTTGTGTGATCTTTTTCGGTTTCAAGACTTCCATTACCTTGTCGGAATGAGACATCTGTGCCTGTAGTTCACCTTCCGGCGCTTTCCGTACGACGGCAGACTCCCATCCGTCAGCCGGTTTGTCCGGCGAACACCAATCCGGCTGTTCCAGCCGGGCGTCATAATGTTCTCCCTGGTAAATTCCATCTAAGACAATGGCGCTACGCGATACTTTCCAGGAAGTGTCCGATGTGATGACCTCCTCGCTGCCGTCGGTGTAGCCGATATGTAACTGCGCGATCAGGCGTGGCGATCCGTAGGGCATCGTCCAGCTTAGTGCCGCATTATAGAAGCCGTTACCTAACAGGCAGCCGAGTGCATTTTTACCTTGTTTCAACGCTTCTTTCAGGTCGTAGCAGAGATAGAGTACATTATAGCCTCTGAAATTATCGTCGAGGGTCACACGGGTTACATCCAGGTCGTCCCGTTTCCCATAATTGGTCTGGTTGGGGACCAGAACGTCGTTGCCGACTTTTTCTCCGTTCAGATATAATTCAAAATAACCCAATCCGCAGATATAGATTTTTGCTGAAGCTATTTCTTTGGAAACGGTAAAATCTTTTCGGAAGAGTGGGGCAGGGGGAAGTGTTTTGTCTGCTGATTTTGCCGTGGCTTCTTCGCCTTGCCAGGGGGCACCGATCCATTGTGCTTTCCATTCATCGGCATTCAGCAATCCCATATTCCAGCGGGCAGGTTCACTCCAGTCCGATATTTTTCCGTTGGCATCCCAAACACGGACTTGCCACCAGCATTCCTGTCTCGATTGTAGCGGCTTTCCTTCGTAACGAACCAGAAAGGACTGGCTGCTTTTTTTCTTACCACTGTCCCAAAGGTCGGCCTGTTCCTTTTTCAGTTTATCGGCCGATGAAGCAACCCGTATCTGATAGGCGGTCTGCTGTTGTCCTCGTTCGCCGGGAGCGGCTGTATTGATCCACGACAACCGGGGATGCCGGGCATCTATAACGGAGGGATCGACCAGATATTCACAGGTGAGCCTGACAGGAGTAAGAGTTGCATTTGCTGTCAAAACAAAAAGAAATGACAAAAGAATTGAAATACCGGACTTAAGTTTCATATTGACAAAGTTTAGTTTCACATGGATTAGGACAAATGTATATGATTTTTGTCGATGCTCAAATAGTAAACCCGTACTTGTGTCAGATTTGATAAGAAAATTATCAAAATCCAAAACTATACCGACTGTCGATAGGGCGGCAAGGTTTGTGCTTGTTAATAAAAAGTATCATACAAAATGTATCATACAAAATGTATCATACAAAATGTATGATAAAAAAGTGTATATTTGTAATTCATAAAACTTATGCAATATGGCTTTTAGTAGTGTAAATCCTTTTCCAATAACAGGTTATATCGGTAAATCATTTTTCTGTGATCGGGAATATGAATTAATGACTTTAAAAAAACAGGTCGAAAATAATATAAATACGACGCTTATCTCTCTGCGAAGATTGGGAAAATCGTCGTTAATACATCGTTTGTTTGAGGATTTGAGAGTTGATAACACTTGTCATTGTATATATGTAGACATATATCCTACACAGAATTTGAAAGAATTTACGGAAAATCTGTCACAAGCCATTTTGCAACAAATTCCGGAACACAAAAGTTTCGGAAAGCGTTTTCTTGATTTGTTGAAGGGATTTCATCCGGTCATTTCGTATGACCCTTTGACTGGGGCACCAGAAGTTAGTTTTGGGTTTACTGAGATGAAAACTACAGAAAAGACACTTACCGGTATATTTCAGTTCTTGGAAAACGAAGCTCAGCAGGCAGTAGTCGCAATTGACGAGTTTCAGCAAGTTGCTAATTATCCGGAGGTAAATACAGAAGCATTACTTCGTTCACGGATACAGAACCTGCAGAAGACACGATTTATTTTTAGTGGAAGTAACAAACATATGATGGCAGAAATATTTAATAGTGCCAAGCGCCCGTTTTTTTCAAGTACACAAATGATGTATTTGAATCCTATTTCGCAGGATGCATATTATACTTTTATAAAAAATAAGTTTGAAGAGGGTGGGAAAAAAATAGATGACGAAGCGATCGGTTTCATTCTCGAATGGACGAGGCTACATACTTATTACACACAGGTTATTTGTAATAACACGTATGCTTTACCGTTAAAAAATATCCGTTTGGAAGATGTCAAGCAGGTTTGCAGTAATCTTTTATTATCTCAGCAAGCCACTTATGTTCAATACCGTCAGTTGTTAAGTCCTGTGCAATGGCAACTTTTGATTGCGATCGCCAAAGAAGGAAAAGTGTATCAGCCTCAGTCTAAGACATTCATACAGAAATATAAGATAGGAACACCTGCTAATTCCAAACGAGCACTCGATGCTTTGCTGGAAAAGGAAATGATTTACCGGGAGGAAGATGTTCGTGATTTATGGTACCAGGTATATGATGTATTTCTGTCCCGCTGGCTTGAATTGACTTTTTGATAGTATGTCTAAATGTTTACCCTTAATGGAGCTGGCGTCAAGACTTGTCAACAAGGGGGTAAATGGGGATAGAAGAATTATCAAAATGTAAAATAAGGTCTCTTATCAGTGAGTTGTATGAGGGCTTTATAGGGAAGATGAATTTTTACTCGTTTTATTCGTTATAAGTGAATATCATTATTTTTATATTTACTTGATGTGGGTATCTTTATGATTTTATTTATAACGCATATGTAGGGATTGGTAGAATGAATGGTGTTATCTGTGTGAATTTGCTGTTTGGATTTTGTATGTATTATTGCTCTTTCTAGAAAGAAAAACTGTTTTTTAACATGTCTTTGTGCATGAAAAAGAATGCTCTAAAAGCGCTTTTTTCGACTGCAATCAATAAAAAACTCGTTTTAAACGGAGTTCAACTTCATTTAAAATGAAAAAAATTTTGCTTTAAACGGAGTTGAAATCTGTTTTAAGTGAATAGTTGGAATTTATATTGGCTGATTAAGTGTTAAATAATGTATTTGTTCCCATTCTATTTTGTCTGTTTTGTGAAAAATGGCGGATATGAAATTTGTGCAAAATGCATTATTCTGATATTTTTTAGGTGAAAAGGATATCTTTTTGATAATTGGGAAATTCTGATTAGTGTTTTAATTTTGAATATACTTGCTGTTAATTTGTGCATTAAATATTTAATTCGGATATTGCAGTTCGAATAACACACAAGTATTGATATGAAAAACGTCATATTACTATTTATCCTTTTCTGTTTGTTCTTTTCCTGTAAAAGTAACAATGAAATTAATTTAAAGATAAAGGAGGCGGAAGAATTGATTCGGACTGAACAGCCGGATAGTGCTTTTGCCTTGTTGGACGGTATTACCAATCCGGATATACTAAATGATAAAACCTTTGCCCGTTTCTGCTTGATTCATGCCGGTTTATCCGAGCAGTTGGGTGAAGACATGCCGTTTGTTCCGCAAATGGAGCGGGCGAATGATTATTACGAAAAACACGGCTCTTTGGAAGAAAAGATGAATTGTCTGATGTATCTGGGTATGTCCTATGAAGAAGAGACCGATTTCGATTGGGCCATGAAGTCTTATTTGAAAGCGGTAGAGATGGCGAAAAAGGCAAACAACTATTTGTTAGTTGGGAAATTGTATAAAAAAATTGCCGGGTTACATGACTATGAAGATAATTATGATGAGGCACAGCGTTACCATTTGTTGAGTGGCGAATATTATCTAAAGGGGGGAGATAGCTTGGATTATATTTATTCGATTCGGGATATAGGTTGGCTTTATACGTTGAAAGAAGAATATGGAGAGGCTTCGGAATCATATCAAAAGGCTTATCAGCTAGCATTGAATATGAATGATTCGTTGTTATTGAGTTCCATGACCAATCGTTTGGGGATTAATTATAAAGAATTAGGTGATTATTCATTGGCAGAAAAATACTTGTATCAATCAATAGCTTATGATGAGGCGGGAAGTGCTCCGACTTATTTAGCTTTAGCTGATTTATATACTCGGAAAAAGGAATATGGAAAGGTACGGGAATATATAGAAATGGCTTCTATGTATCGTACTCCGGGGCATAAATTGACAGGTGCCCTTTTGTTTCGATTATATATATTGGAAAAAGAACAGGGCAATTATTCTTTGTCCTTGGACTATTATGAACAGTATGTTAATTATGCTGATTCTATAGCGGATTTACAAGCTCGGGCAGATGTTTTAAAAGTTGAAAGACGATATGAGTATGCTGAATTGTTGAATAATAATAATGAGTTGGAAAATAGAAATCAATGGATTATTATTGCTTGTGTTTTGTTGTTGTTGGTTAGTTTGTTTTTGCTTGTATTGTATAAATATAGAATTACTTTAAAAAATGAATATATACTTAATCAGCAAAAAAGGATTAGTGAAGCAAATAAGGCTTTACAAGAAAAAGAATTTGCAGTAAAAGGGCTAAAAGGTGATATATTGAATATCAGAGAAAATATATTGAGGAGTTCCGCTGTTTATAAGAAAATTATTAAAAACTCTCAATCAATTGAAGAAGCAAAAAAGTATCCGTTAACAGATCAGGATTGGTTAACATTAAAAGAAATACTGAAGACTACTTATTTTCTTTTTATTGATAATTTGCAGAGTCAAATCCCAAATCTGACTGAAGATGAAATACGTTTCTGTTGTCTATTGAAGATTGGACTGAATAGTCAACAGTTGTCTATCCTATTAAATATTCAGTCTGCATCTGTCAGTCATAAGCGCTATCGTATTATGAAAAAGGGGCAGTTGGAGAATACTGATATAACGTTGGAAAAATTTGTTTTCGGTTTGTAAATGACCTCTCCGGAAGGATGAAAATAGCGCTCATACATATGTTTTTATATGTATGAGCTTTTTATTTTGTTTATTATCAGTGGCTTACTGCTTGTTTGGAGGACTCTCCCCATACATGCCTTTCAGCAGATTTGGTCCCCCTCGTTACTACTAAGACCTGTACCTTTACCCCTGAAATTTAATCTTGAATGAATATGAATAGATTGTTATTAGTAGTCATGGTATTATTGTGTGCAACGATTTCCGGTTTTGCAAAAAGGAAAATTGATTTGAATGGTCAAACCAGGTTTCCTAAACCTCCGATAGAGGTGTTTATTGATGAAGAAAGTAAGGAGTTGACATTGGATTTGAGGAAAGGCAAAGAAAATGTCAGAGTTGTTATAACTGATTTTTCCGGTAATAATATATGTAATGATAACATGAAAGTGGATGGTACATGCCTACTGTCATTGCCAATGATTCAGAAAGGTGATTATATCTTGTACATATTTTTAGAAGATGTAGAATTGCAAGGTTTTTTTGAAATAAAATATTAACTAATTATTAATGTGATGAATGTATTTAAATTATGTGTGGCTATAGTATCTTTATTTACTGTAGTATCCTGTTCAAATGAAGATTTAGAAAATGTACTTGGACCAGATCAAAATCCTAATACAAAATCGGTAGGGAGTATAGTTGATAACTCGGTTGTAGCTCAATTGTTAGTATCTGTAGAGATAGATCGGGCGATAATGAATGAAGTGAAAATGGGGATTGATCGTTCTGTAAACTATGGATTGGATGAAGAGTTTCGATTTACTGATATGTTAAGTCCTTCTAATAGCAAGTTATGTCGTATGGGACAAACGCCAAGCTTAATACAGAAAATGAGCGATAAAATATCAAGTTCTTTATTAAGATCCTCAATCTCTCCTTCTGATTTTTTTGAATATTTATCCAAAAATGATATTCAAATCTATTGGCCTTATTCAGAGGATTGGGATGGTGAGACATTGCCCGTAATTACATTTAATCCTGAAAATGGTAATGAAGATTGGAATTATGGTTATAAGCAAGTGAAGGAAGCTGATGGTACGATCAGTATTGATACAGTAATTGTAGATGAAGTATATGTTACGGAAAATCCAGTATGGGTTATAAACAGGAATGAAACAAGATATGAAGATTTACCTGATTTTGAAAATGGTATATATGAAAAAAATGGAGTTGTATTTGATCAGTCTGTTGATACTAATATCATCCATCCGGAGCCACGATATATCATTTGGGAACCTAAGACTGATCCTGATTTGATATATACTTTTTATATTCAAAATATGAGGGTTTTTAAACAGCTAGATGGCGTATTGGCTGGAGGCTCTGAAATAGTTGTACAATGTGCATATCCTGAAATAGAGGGAGGAATGAAAGCTCCTGTAACAAGACTAAAGAAAACTTGGTCGCGAAAAGAAATATCTAAAAGTAAAATAAAGACATTCACAACCCCTTTGATAACCAGTTGGAGGCAAGAACAACTCCAATGCGGTTTGAAAATTATAGAAGAAGACAATGGCGATGCTAAGAACTGGGAGTTTTCTTTAGGAGTTAAGTTTAATGGGAAGGATTATGGTGTAAATGCAAAAATACCATTTCAAAATCATGATGATGAAATTGTCGAAATTATTTTGGATCGGGAATATATAAACTCTAGAAAAAATATAGCTCAAGTAAATACACCTGAATGGGGAATTTGGAAAATGTACTCTGAGAATGGAGTTGCCTATACTTTGCCAATTCTTACCGATAAATAAAGTATAAACAGAATGCTATATCAATGATGCTTTTGGGTATCTTTGGCTATAGCATTTTAACATAAAAAGGTTATGAAGATATTTCTCTGTATAATTTCTATTTGTATATTGAGTTTTACATCACTGCATTCACAACTGTCTCTATCACCAAATGTGGGTTTTAATATTTCTTCTTTATCCGGTATTGAGTCTTCTCAATCTTTTATTTCTTGTAATGCAGGTGTGTCTGCCTTGTATAATTTTTCATCCTTTTGGGGATTGGAAAGCGGAATTTATATTACTCAAAAAGGGGCTAATAATATAAAAGGAACTATAAACATATCAGAATATCCGATAAATGCTGATTTGGTATCTATGGATTTGAAAACAACATATATGAAAATACCTTTGATGTTGTCGATAGGTCATTCTTTGTATAAAGACTTATCTATCCGGTTAAAAAGCGGACCTTATTTTTCTTATGGACTTTCAGGGAAAGGTTCTATAGGGCGACTGGATAATACTTATAAGGCAGGTCTAAGGCCTTTTGAATCTATCTCCTTTGAGACATCATCTTATGGAAGAAAGGTTTTTCCCGGTATGAATCGCTGGGATATTGGTTGTAGTTTTAATATAGAATTAGTTATGTATGATTTACAAATAGGAGTATTGTATGATTTGGGGATTTCCAAATTATCAGATTTTTTTCCTATAAGAAGTGCTGATGATTTAAAAAACAGAACATGGAGTGTATATGTTGCCTATAAACTTCCTTTTCGTTGAATATGTGTACTCTTATATTATTTCTTTTCCTTTTGGTGATAATGAGTTGTCATACACAATTGAGAGATAGCTTATCGATAGGGACAAATTTCCGATTGTAATATATCTGTATTTATCCCGTTTACACTTTGTAAATAAATGAATATATGATGAAAAAGACACTGGTATTAATTGTTATTGCATTGTTCTCTGTTTTTAATTGTGTACAGGCCGCTGATATAGAGGCACGTACCGGTATAATGGGTGGAGATGTATGGGGGCTTCATGCGGGAGCCTATATAAACTTTCCGCAATCAACATTATTTTCAATTCAGACCGGGGTGTTGTTGCATACGGCAAATAGGTCGGCAATCGGTAATTCGGATACATGGGATATTGATTTTAATATCCCGGTTTATGCATCATTCCACATTCCATTGAAGGAAAAGGCAAATCTTCGTCTGAATGGAGGCGCTTATTTTGGTACGGGGCCGGAAGTTCAGGTAGGTGCTACGGCAGAAGTCGGTGTTGAAATGAAAAGAGTCTTTGTCGGCGTTAACTGCTTCCAGAATTGTATAAATGAACAGGAGTTCCTGTTTGGAGTATCTGTCGGATACAAATTCAAATTATAAAAAAGCAGAGTATCTTACTGAAAATGTGAGATACTCTGTTTTCTTATTTGCATAATGCCCATAAAAATGATAAATTCGCTGTCCAAATAGACAGCTATGCTTGATTTAGACAAACGATCCCTTATGTATCTGCCGGGTGTAGGCCCGAAGAAAGCGGAGATATTACGGAAAGAGGCCGGAATATCTTCGTATGAGGATTTGTTGTTTTATTTCCCGTATAAATATATCGACCGTAGCCGGTTTTATAAGGTTTCCGAAATAACGGGAAATATGCCTTATATCCAACTGAAAGGACGTATCCTGTATTATGACACGGTGGGGGAAGGGCGGACCCGGCGATTGGTGGCTAAATTTACCGATGGCACCGGGACGATCGACCTCGTCTGGTTCAAAGGTCTTAATTATGTGACCGATAAATACAAAACGGGGACAGATTATATTGTTTTCGGCAAACCGACCGAGTTCGGACATATTTATAATATTCCCCATCCCGATATCGATCCGATGGATCAGGCAGACCAGGTGGCAGCCGGTCTGACACCTTTCTATAATACATCGGAAAAAATGAAAAAGTCGTTCCTTAATTCGAGGGCGATACAGAATCTGCAATATACATTACTGAGTTCTTTGAACTGGATATTGCCTGAAACACTTCCGGCAGATGTCCTGTCGCGTATCCGGATGATGCCGTTGAAGGAAGCGATCCGTAATGTCCATTTTCCGGAGTCGACGGAGAAGCTGAGACAGGCACAGTTGCGCTTGAAGTTCGACGAACTGTTTTTTATACAGTTGAATATCCTCCGTACAGCCAGTCTGCGGAAGTTGAAGCTGAAAGGAATCGTATTCCCCACTGTCGGGAATTACTTTAATACATTCTATAAAGATTATCTTCCGTTTGAACTGACCGGTGCACAAAAACGGGTGGTGAAGGAGATCCGTGCCGATATGGGGAGCGGGCGGCAGATGAACCGTCTGTTGCAGGGAGATGTGGGAAGCGGAAAGACGTTGGTCGCTTTACTCTCCATGCTGCTGGCTGTCGATAACCATTGTCAGGCTTGCATGATGGCGCCGACGGAAATACTGGCAACCCAGCATTATGCTACTGTGATGGAATTCCTGAAAGATATGGACATTCGTGTTGCCTTATTGACCGGATCGACGAAAAAGAAGGAGCGTAATAAAATACTTCCGGCCATTGCCAGCGGTGAAATACAGATCGTGATAGGAACGCATGCCCTGATTGAAGAAACTGTGGTATTCTCTTCACTCGGGTTGGCTATTATTGACGAACAACATCGTTTCGGTGTGGAACAACGTTCACGCCTCTGGAAAAAGAATGCAGTTGTCCCTCACGTATTGGTGATGACGGCTACTCCTATTCCCCGGACACTTGCCATGACTTTGTATGGTGATCTGGACGTTTCCGTTATTGATGAGTTACCCCCCGGTCGCAAGCCTATCCAGACAGTGCACCGTTACGATAATAAAAAAGCCCAGTTATATGATTTTCTGCGTAAGGAAATCCAGTTGGGGCGCCAGGTGTATGTTGTTTACCCGCTGATTGAAGGAAGTGAGAAGCTGGACTATAAAAATCTGGAAGACGGTTTCGAAACATTTAAAGAGGTGTTTCCCGAATATAAAGTTTGCATGGTGCATGGGAAAATGAAAGCAGCGGACAAGGAAACCGAAATGCAGAAATTTATTACCGGCGAAGCGCAGATATTGATGGCAACAACTGTTATCGAGGTAGGGGTGAATGTTCCGAATGCCTCTGTGATGGTGATTGAAAGTGCCGAACGTTTCGGTCTGTCACAATTACACCAGTTGCGCGGCAGGGTAGGACGTGGTGCGGAACAATCCTATTGTATCCTGGTCTCTTCTTATAAGCTGAGTAACGATACCCGTAAGCGTCTGGAGATAATGGTGAATAGTAATAACGGTTTTGAGATTGCAGAAGCCGACCTGCACCTTCGCGGACATGGAGATCTGGAAGGAACCCAGCAAAGCGGGGAAGGGCTTGACCTGAAGATTGCGAACCTGGCTGCTGACGGGCAGATATTGCAATATGCGCGGGATATCGCACAGGAAGTCTTGGACAAAGACCCCGAATTACTGTCCGAACCCAACCGGATTTTGAACGAAAGGTTAAAAACACTCTTTACCCGGAAGATAAACTGGAGTATGATTAGCTAATATGTTGTGAAACATGTTTTTGTGTAAGTGTTTGTATTTCAGAAAGAATAGTGCGTCGTTTTGAATTTCTTCACTTTCATTGCGGAAATTTTTCCGGATTGAATTTTGTCAACTTGCTCAAAATAACGAACTTTGGTCGATTTGTAAAAAATAGGGTCTGTTTCACAGCTTATTTTACTTCTGGATTCCATTTCGAAAAATGATAAAAATGAAAATAAGAGCACTACTTTTTATTTGTTGTACTTCCTTTATGGTTTCGGCTGTATCAGCTCAGAAACAAACAGGGACAGATACTCCAAAAGAAACTATACATATAGTAAAAATGGATAAACGCGTATCCGAACTGATGGCTGACCGTGTTACCATCCGTAAAGATATGGGTTTGAAAGAACTGGCAGAGATTAATGCAAGAGTTGATGAATCTCTTGCTGCCAATGAAGCCCTTCTGTTTCCTGCAGATGAATTGTACGGATCGAACTGGGACACCCGTTGGGTAGATCCTTTCCGTGGAGGTGCTAAAGTTGAAATGCCGGATTCCTGCGCTATAGATTGTTCAACATTTATTCTTCCTATCGATACAATGACGCGCGTTACCTCCAAATATGGTCCCCGTCGTCGTCGTATGCATAAAGGAATAGACCTGAAGGTTCAGGTAGGCGATACGATCCGTGCAGCATTTGACGGAAAAGTTCGTATCCGTAATTTCGAACGTCGCGGATATGGAAATTACCTGGTGGTTCGCCATCCGAACGGACTTGAAACAGTTTACGGTCACTTATCCAAATCACTTGTTGATGTAAACGACATTGTTCGTGCAGGCGATCCGATCGCATTAGGAGGAAACACCGGACGTTCTACCGGTTCTCATCTTCATTTCGAAACCCGCTTCCTGGGACAGGCTATCAATCCGGCCGACATTATTGATTTCGAAAACTCAGTTCCTCATCAGGATGTTTATGTATTCCATAATATAAAGATTAACGGGCGTAAGAGTAATATTTATACTTCTTCAAGCGACCAGATGGTTTATCACCGTGTGAAATCGGGTGATACACTGGGTAAGATTGCCCGCATGTATGGCACGACAGTTAATGAGCTTTGCCGTTTGAATGGCATCAAGAGTACTTCTATGCTTCGTTTAGGTCAGTCAATCCGTTGTAGTGCCGGAAAAGAAGCGACTGTAGCAGCTAAATCTGCAACCAAAAAGACAAATACGCAAACTGTAGCAAAAGCGGTTAAGACTACAACTGTAGAAGCTGCCACTCCGGTTGCCTCTCTGACTGGAAATGTCAGTGCTGATCAGGAAGCAACACCTGTTTACCACCGCATTAAGAGTGGTGATACCTTGGGTGCTCTGGCTGCTAAATACGGAACAACAGTTGGCAAGTTGTGCGAAATGAATGGTATATCCAAAACTACTGTTTTGAAACTGGGTCGTTCCATCCGCTGTAAATAAGTTATTTTTAAGATAAAGGCAAGGCGCAGATGGAAACTTCATCTGTGCCTTTGTTGTTTTTTTACTATCTTTGCGGCATAATATATTTAGTATATGGCTGATACGAAAGAGCAATTCGAGAAAGTGATCTCCCAATGCCGGGAGTTGTTCGAAAAGAAGTTGAAAGATTATGGTCCCTCCTGGCGGATTATGCGTCCCCTGTCTGTGACCGACCAGATATTTATTAAGGCAAACCGTATCCGCAGCCTCGAGATAAAAGGGGTGAGCATGGTGGACGAAGGGATACGTCCGGAGTTTGTTGCGATCGTTAATTACGGAGTGATCGGACTGATCCAGTTGGCAAAAGGTTTTTCGGATACGACCGATATGACGAATGAGGAAGCGTTGGCATTGTACGATAAGTACATAACGGAAACCAAAGAGTTGATGTATGCCAAGAACCATGATTACGATGAAGCCTGGCGCAGCATGCGTATCAGTTCCTATACCGATCTGATCCTGATGAAGATCTACCGTACCAAGCAGATAGAAAGCCATGGTGGCAAGACGATCGTATCGGAAGGTGTGGATGCCAATTATATGGATATGATTAATTACGCCCTGTTCGGTTTGATCAAACTCGAATATGGCGAAGAATAATATATGAACTATAAAGAGACTGCAATAAAGATACTGACAGAATGCAGCCGTCTGCTGATCGGGGTTGTGTTTATCTTCTCCGGTTTTGTAAAGGCGGTCGATCCGATGGGAGGCGCAATTAAGATAGGCGACTATCTGACTTCTTTCGGGTTGGATATGTTGCAGCCTTTTACTGTCCTGGCATCTTTTGCCCTTTCGGCTGCCGAGTTTGCCATGGGTGTTTGTATGTTGTTAGGGGTATACCGCCGCTACAACTCTTTCTTTGTTTTACTTTTTATGGCGTTCATGACGCCGCTGACGTTGTATCTTGCGATATTCAATCCGGTTTCCGACTGCGGTTGTTTCGGGGATGCAGTCGTTATTACGAATTGGGAGACGTTTTTTAAGAACCTGGTTCTTTCGGCTGCTGCTATTATGGTGTTCATGAACTGCGGTAAGATGTTCCAGTGTTTTACTTACAAGGTTTACTGGTTCGTGGCGTTGTTCTCTTACTTTTTCTGCATTGGGTTTGCTTACTGGAATTACAATCATCTGCCGGTCATGGATTTTCGTCCGTATAAGATCGGGGCTAATATCCCTTCTTTAATGGCAATACCCGATGGCGCTCCCGAAGATGAGTATAAATATACTTTTGTCTATGAGAAAGATGGCGTACAGAAAGAATTTTCTTTGGAAAACTATCCGCAAAATGACAGTACCTGGACATTTGTTGAGTCGAAGACCGAACTGATAAAGAAAGGGTATGAACCTCCTGTGGCTTCTTTTAATATCTATAACGCCGAAGGAGACGATGTCACCGATGAAATATTACATAATCCGCAGCCGGTTCTGCTGCTGATCGCTCCGAAACTGGAAAAGGCGGATGATGAACAAATCGACGAGATAAACGGAGTGTATGATTATGCGCTGGAATATGAAATGCCATTCTATTGTGTGACCGGTTCCTCTCCTGAAATGATCGATGAATGGAGCGACAATACCGGTGCCGAATATCCGTTCCGTATGGCCGACGAGGTATTATTGAAGACGATCATCCGTTCTAACCCGGGGCTGGTACTGCTGAAAGACGGTACTGTGATGGGCAAATGGCATTATAACGATATCCCGGACGAGGAACATGTAAAGGCTGAGATCGAAGATCATTTGAACCTGAGTGAAACAAAAGAAAAAGAAGATGGCTGGCTTATTACCATTTTATTGACTTTTACCGTACCTTTGCTGCTCGTTTGGGTATATGACTTTTTCCGATTCCGCCGGAGACGGAAAGAGAAGGCTGAATAAAAGATTTTATTGTATTTATATATTTAATTAATTAAATCATGAGAAAGAATATTGTTGCAGGAAACTGGAAGATGAACACAACTCTTCAGGAAGGTCTGGAATTGGCAAAAGGATTAAATGAAGCCCTGAAAGGCAAAGCTATCAACTGTGATGTAATCATCGGTACTCCGTTCACTCACCTGGCAAGCATCGCTGCTGCTATCGATACTGATAAAATCGGTGTAGCTGCTGAAAACTGTGCTGACAAAGAAAAAGGTGCTTACACCGGTGAAGTTTCTGCTGCTATGGTTGCTTCTACAGGTGCTAAATATGTAATTTTGGGTCACTCTGAAAGACGTGCTTACTATCACGAAACTCCGGAGATTCTGAAAACTAAAGTTCAGTTGGCTCTGGCTAACGGTCTGACTCCGATCTTCTGTATCGGTGAGGTTCTGGAAGAAAGAGAAGCCGGCAAACACTTCGAAGTGGTAGACGCTCAGATCAAAGAATCTTTGTTCGACCTTTCTGCTGAAGATTTCGGTAAGATCGTTCTGGCTTACGAACCGGTTTGGGCTATCGGTACAGGCAAGACTGCTTCTGCTGAACAGGCTGAAGAAATCCATGCTCATATCCGTGCTACACTGGCTGCAAAATATGGTAACACAGTGGCTGACGACTGCACCATCCTGTATGGTGGTAGCGCTAATGCCGGTAACGCAAAAGAATTGTTCTCTAAACCGAACGTAGACGGTGGTCTGATCGGTGGTGCTTCTCTGGCTGTTGATAAATTCATGCCGATCGTTGAAGCATTTTAATGACATTATCCTGTAGGGAAAGGGCAAACGCTCTTTCCCTCCCGATTTGAACATAAAAATAAATCACAATGAAGAATTCCCCTTGTATCACTTTCTTATTCATGTTACTGGTTTGTGTGACCGGGGCGTCAGCACAAACGAGTGTCGACGGATCGGCACAGACGATCTTTGACGACCTGCAAACATCGAAGCCCGGTAAAGGCGAGGTGATTGTCAATCAGCCGGAGGCCCTTCGTAAAATGGTGGGAGTACGCCTGTATGGTGATAATGTAGAGAAGACGGATAGTACTGCCTTCCTGAAGATACAGGGATTCCGGACACAGGTGTTTTCCGGAAATAGCCAACGTAAGTCGAAAGATGAAGCGTTCGAAAAAGAAAAGAAGATCAAGGAACTTTTCCCTGATGTCCCGACTTATGTCAGCTATACCGCACCGTTTTGGAAACTGCGTGTAGGTGATTTCCGTTCACACGAAGAAGCATATCATATGCAACGCCTGTTGATGACAGCTTTCCCTTCGTTCGGAAAAGAAATGTATATTGTCCGGGAAGAAGTAAAAATCCCATTGAATTAACTAAGAAAATAAGAAACTTGTCCCCGTGCCTGACACGGATAATTATAGAAATGACAAAAGAAATAGACGACAAGACCTTGGCGGCACGCGAAGAACTGGCCGGCCATTACAAACAAATATTAGGCCTGCTGGGCGAAGATGCCGAACGTGAAGGTCTGATCAAAACGCCGGAACGTGTAGCAAAAGCTATGCAGTTTTTAACCAAAGGATACAACGAAGATCCTGCAAAGGTACTTGCTTCCGCTATGTTTCAGGAAGAGGACTACAAGCAGATGGTTATTGTAAAAGATATTGATTTCTTTTCGCTGTGTGAACATCATATGCTTCCGTTCTTCGGAAAGGCCCATGTCGCTTATATTCCCAAGAAATATATTACAGGGCTGAGCAAGATTCCCCGGGTAGTGGATATCTTTGCCCGCCGCCTGCAAATCCAGGAACGCCTGACTATGCAGATCAAGGACTGCATCCAGCAAACATTGGACCCTCTGGGTGTCATGGTGGTGATCGAAGCACAGCACATGTGCATGCAGATGCGTGGCGTGGAGAAACAGAATTCCCTGACGACAACTTCCGACTTTACAGGTTTCTTCCAGCAGGCTAAGACGCGTGAGGAATTTATGAACCTGATCAAGAATAACCGGTAGGATTTGCGGTGACCGTACGGGATTATACGGTCACCTGATTGTTTAAGGACGTAGCACGTCTGTGAACACAGCCTTTTGATTGGTGAATTTTAATCCGTTCCCATCCTGGTATGTTCCGAATTCCGAGATGATGGCACCATTGTCGCCTGCACGAAGGAAATGAGGAGACAAGAGTTCCTTCAGCGGAAGTATATCGCCGACTTTCATATAAGTGAAGTTGGAGACAGTGATAGCCTCTTTCTGACTTTCAGGCAATGCCGGAGGATTGGGGGTAGGATCACCGATCCCGAAATTATAAGCCGATCCGTTGCGTACCATCCATGATTCGAATTTAGCCGGATACTCAGGGGTTGCCACATGACGGTGTTCCGGGATCATTTGTCCGGGTAACAGATATATTTCGTGTCCGAAATGGCGGTTAACCGGGTCGTTAACCCAAAATACGCCGGCCATACCGGCATGTTCGAAATCTCCTAAGCCGAAATCGGATATCCACATGTTCTCCTTCATAAAGTCTGTAAAGGGAACTCCATAAAATTCAAACATTTCGAGATAGGCTTTCAGGGCGACTTCACCGTTGAACTTTCCGTCTACATAAAAATCTGCATTTGTGTACTTTTTGGTGAATACCTTTTCTTTTGTCTGTACCATGTTGTCTTTACTTTTGTTTGTTTCGCATCCGGTGAATCCGCCTAACAACAGGGCGGATAACAGAATGGATGCGGTAAGTTGTTTTGCATTCATTGTTGGTTCATTTATTTGTTTGTACTATTCAGGGAAGCAATACTGTCGGCAAGTGCCTTGAAGTTGTCGAGGACTTTCCGGTAGGTTGCCTGATGACGGGGATCGGGCCTGAACCGTTGTTGTTCTTGATGCAGGGTGTCGATCTTTTCATAACTATTCCAAAGACCTGTACCTTTCAGGGCGAGTGCCGCAGCTCCCAACGAAGCCGCCTCCTGCCCGATGTTGGTCTTTTGGATTTCCAGTTCGTAGATGTCGGCAAAGAGTTGCATCCAGAAATCACTTTTTGTGCCACCGCCGACAAATAACATCTCAGAGAATGAGGCGTGATATTTCCGGAACAGATCCAGTGCGATACGAAGATTCAAAGCGATACCTTCCATGGTGGCACGAATCAGGTCGGCACGTGTATTCCCTAATCTCAGTCCGGTAAAGGCTCCTGTCATATCCGGACTGGGCTCGATGCTTGAACCGCCAGCCAGACTTGGGTTGAAGAGCAGGCCATTCGCACCCGGAGCCGAAGTCTCTGCCAGTTTGTTCATGGCTATATAGGCGTCTTCTCCACCTTGTTCTTCGGCTGATAACAGATCGGGACAGATCGTATTTCGTACCCATTGCAGGCTACTCCCTGCCGAGAATATGCAGGTGGCGGAGGCATACATTCCTTTGATGACGTGTGCAAAGACATAAGGCTTTTTGTCAAAGTCGAGTACCGGATTTTCGGATACCAGGGCGATCCAGGCAGAAGATCCCAGCGAGGTATAAATACGGGAAGGCTTGATCCCTTTGCTTCCTAGGGCCATACAAGAGTTGTCCACACCGCCGCAGATAACCCTGACATGTTCCGGTAATCCGGTTTCGAGAGAGGCTTCGGGAGTAATTGTCCCGACGATAGCGTCCGAGTCCAGTATTTCCGGGAATATATCCGGGCGGATGCCGGATGCCTGTACATATTCCTCTTTGTAGTTCCAGGTTTTCAAGTCGAAAACTCCGCTTCCGGAGGCATACGAATAGTCGGTGCAAAGGCGACCGGTAAACCGGTAGTTACAGTAGTCTTTTGTTCCGATTATTTTGTCTGTAACCTCATATTGTTCCGGGAAATGTTTCTTGTACCACATGATCTTGAAGACCGAATAACATTCCGGCGGGAAACCGTTGCCGGTTGTCTCATACCATTCTTTATAATCGATCCGGTTGAAGAACGTTTCGGCTTCGCTACTGGCCCGGCGATCGGACCAGATAGGGGTGGCAACCTGCAACAGGCTACCGTCTTTGCCGATTGGAACGACGCCCAGGCTGTGTCCGGAGATGGCAAGGGCGGTTATTTTATTTTTATCGATCTTAGTTTTATCCAGCAGGTGCCGGGTGGAACGGATAATAGCCTGCCACCAGTCTTCGGGTGCCTGTTCCTGCCAGCCAGGTTGCGGGTAGGCAGTCGGATAGGGGATAAAGACGGAATGTAGAGCCTCTCCGTTGCGATTGAAGAGAGAGGCTTTTATTCCCCCTGTTCCCAAATCATAGGATATTACTTTTTCATTCATGTGTTTCCCTGTTTATACATTCTTCCATGATGCTGAGGGCTGATTTATAGCCAATACCGAAACGGCTGACGCCCATTTGATACATTTCCAGCAATGTGTCGAGCGTGCGGACACCTCCTGCCACTTTTAATTTGATGGTGTCGCCGACGGTCTCTTTGATCAGATCGATATGATGGGGCGTAGTTGCTCCCGCCCAGCCGGTTCCGGTTTTAATGTAATCCGCTCCGGCTTTCAGGATGATGGAGGAAGCTGTTTTTATCTCTTGATCGGTGAGGAGGACGACTTCCATGATTACTTTTAAAGGAAGAGGGGAAACGGCGGCTTTGATCTGCCGGATTTCGTCTTCTATATCGTTCAACATGCCGGACTTTAGTTTGCCGATATTCAGAACCATGTCGATTTCGTTGCAGCCAGCCTCTTTCAGTTCTTTAGCCTGGAACAGCTTGCTTGCCGTAGTCTCTCCGCCGGAAGGGAAACCGACAACACCTCCGATTCCGATCTGCGGATGGTCTTTCAGTTTCTCAAAAACGAGCGGAAGCATGCCGGGCATGGGGAAGACGCAGATGAAGTTGTGTTTTATGGCTCCGTCGATGATGTCTTCCACGTCCTGGCGGGTGGAATCTGCACGTACGGCACTAATATCGATCAGACGTGCGATTTCCCGGGAGGAAATGATAGGATTGTGAGTGCTCATGATTATAAACTTGTGTAACCGCCGTCAACAATTAAATCTGTCCCTGTTGTGTAGCGTGCGGCATCGCTTAACAGGTATAAATAGGCTCCGATAAGGTCTTTCGGCACACCGAGGCGGCCGGCCGGGATTTTTGATATCCATCCTTCGTGCATGTCCTTCATCTCTGCAACCAGCTCGGTTGCCATATATCCCGGACTGACGCAGTTGACGCGTATATTATACTTGGCCCATTCGACTGCCAGTGCTTTAGTCAGCAGAAGCACGCCACCCTTTGAGGCACAATAGTTGGCAATTGTCTGTGGGGTGTTGATGATATGGGCGGACATGGAGGCCGTGTTTACGATACTGCCGGCTTTTCCTTCTTTTATCATCTGGCGGGCTGCGGCCTGGGCTGTCAGAAAGACGCCGTTCAGATTGATATCGACAACTTTCTTGAAGTCTTTGGATGATATTTCCTCTGCTGCATAAGTGTTTGCTATTCCGGCATTGTTGATGGCAAAGTCGATGCTGCCGTACTTTTTGATAAATGTGTCCATCATTTGTCCTATATCTTCTGCATCCGTCACATCGCAGCGGATGGCGATGGTGTGGGCTGAGTAACGGGCGGCCAGTTCTTTTGCTGTCTTTTCCGCCTCTGCAATATCTATGTCGACAATGGCGATAGAGGCGCCCATTTCTGTGAATGCATCGGCAAGGCATTTTCCGATACCGCGTGCGGCTCCGGTGATAAAGCCTTTTTTCCCTTTCAGGCTGAATAAATCGAGTGTACTCATGGTTGTGTGTTTATATTATTTGTCGTAAATCTTATTACCTTGTCCGATGACTGAACAGTTTTGCTGTTCGACCTTCAGACGTTCCGCATATTTTCGTAGCTGTGCTTTATGCCGTTCGCAGGGAACGAGGTCTTTTTCAATATCTCCGCGTGGAGTAGCTTTCAGCCGCTTTTGTCCGGTGCGGATGATTTCGACGGCACGGGCATATTTCTGCTTGTCGTTTCTGATTTTATCCAGGCATGGACTGACTTCCGGGCGGTCGAAAGATATTTGTGCGGTCAGTTTTCGGCCGTGGTGGTTGAGGTCCCAGATGTTTACTTCCGTCAGTTTTATTAATTCTTGTATTTCGTAATTATATAGGGGGCTTCGTCCGGCAAGTGTAGAGTCGAAAGCGGACTCATAAACCGGATAGTAAACGCCGTTCAGGTCCATCCAGGTGTAAAGTATCTCTTTATCTTTGGGGGATAATTTCACATCGTGATGATTGCCTTCAATGACCTTTGTCAGTTTGCTGGCATGCGATCCCCAGGAATAAGGCTCCTGTATCTGTGCGGGGCCTCCACCGATGAGTGTAATTTCTTTCTTTACATATAAATTGACGTAGGCGGCATTGAAGAATGGATTTTTGTCTTTTGCCAACACCAGCTTGTCACGGTTCTTCTGGTCGAAATCATGACAACGTACACAGCTTTTATCCAGAATCGGTTGAACCTGTTCCATAAAGGAGAAGTTCCTGGGTGCCTTACCCATCCAGCCATTCATCTGTACAGGAGCCTTTTTTAAGGCCAATGGTTTGGGGCCCATTGCACTCGGAACACTCAGGCGATCTTCGTGGCAACCGATACAACCATTTACCTCTCCCGGCATAACCATTGTTCCGCTGCGCATGGATTGGATCATTTTCTTATCCTTGTCGAGCAACTGGAAATAGACGAATGTACCCGAAGGAACTTCGAAATTAGCAGAGCCGTCTTCTTCTACCGGTACTTCTCCCAGGATACGTTTATTCTCGAAGCTGTGCCAGTTAACGGCCGGTGCCTGCTCGCCTTGTCCGCCCCAGCCGTTCTTTGTCCATGTCCTTTTCTCCGGAGATTCGATGACACGCAGGTATTTGGCTGTTCCCGGTTCGACGCCTTTCATATGTGTGCCATGATAAACATTTTGCACGTAGAAGGAACCTTTCTTATCTGTATAATTTCTGTTGGATGGTATGGCATGAGGTTTAGGGCGCGGTTCGATAATCATCGGATCGAAAAGGCTTCTGTTTCCTTCGATAACCAGTTCCTGTGTACCGTCGCGACCGATCAGGTAGATGCCGGACTTGGAGTCGAGATGCATCCATCCGCCCGGCTTTGCCCAGATTGTACGGGAAGCCAGAAAGAAGTTCTCATTGAGAGGATAAGGGTCTTCAAAGAAGTATTCGATCCATTTGAATGAGTCGAGGTCGCCGTTGTCAACCAGTTTCCTGCTGTCTTCGGGCCATATCTGTACGACGGGTTCAACGCCGTCTACTCCTTTTTTTCTGTCTATAATGGCAAGGGCTCCCCAAGGACGGTCATGGCAGGAGCCGAAGATACAGATTACCTGGTCGGTTCCGGGGATTTGCCGGGCGTCGATTACTCCGCCCGGCGACTGAGTATTGTTGCCATAGTATATAGAATGTTTTGTTCCGTCGGGGTTTACCGTCCATAATCCCTGTGCATCACCGAAGTTGCGGTCTACGTATTCCCAGCGATCGTAGAGGATTCTACCGTCGTTCAATAAAGAGGAATGTCCTTCGAATAACGTGCTAACGCCGATTTGAGTGATATTGGCACCATCTGCTTCCATCCGGTACAGGTTGCACATGATATGTCGGTTGCACATGCAATATTTGGGCTGGCGGGTGGAACTGAACACGATTCCTCCGTCCGGCAGATATAAAGGATCTATATCGGATACTCCTTCGGCGAAAGTCAATTGCTTTAATTCGCTTCCATCCGTGTTTATTTCATAGATATGATAGAAATCATCCTTATTCTTCCGCATGGAAAAGATGATCTTTTTCCCGTCGAAAGACAATTCAGGATCGCGGACCAATCCGTCTTTCAGTTCGATAAGTGTGGTCGTATTCCCTGTGTTCACATCAAAAATACGCATGGCACCTCCCGGGAAGAAACTGCTTTCATTGATTTCCTCTTTCTGGAAAAGAGTGGCGGTATTATGATGGTCCGGGGCATACTGTTCCCTTTCTATATACAATATTTGTTTTCCCGCCAATTGTTCTTTGGCCTTTGCGGTGAGTGTAATTTTCTTCGGGTCCATTTGTTCGGCGGAAAGTTGCATACTCCCTATGCAGACTGTCGCCAGAAGGATGATGAATTTGCTGTAGTTTCTCATGATATGTGGTTATTTATATTGTTATTGCTTACAAGTATATCCCAAACTGGTAGAGATACTATTCGCTGTTAGGATTAATTCTTTTGCGACTACAGGAAAGATACTTTTGGTTAGACGGCCGGATGGACCGGACGTCCAGATTGTTGCGACAATATTATTAAATTGATTAAATATAGGTGCAGCGATACATTGCACACCGGCCATTTCTTCTTCCAGGTCTACTGCATATCCGATTTTCCGAATGCGTTCGAGCTCTTTTTTCAGTTGAGCTTCGTTTTCGATAGTATGTTTGTTGAAGACGGTATATTGTATCGTTTCCAGTGCTTTTTCGAGTTCTTCTTCCGGCAAATAGGCGAGGGTCAATTTGCCGGGGGCAGAGGCGTGCAAGCAAAAGCTTGTTCCGGGACGTAGCAGGAAGGTGAAATTGTGAGATCCCAGCACTTGCTCCAGCAGGACTATTCTGTTTTCCATAAAAACGCCGAGCATAATACTTTCTTTGATCTTATCGCGCAGCGCTCTCATGGGTGAAAGAGATTGTTCCACTATATTGGATTCGCCCAAAGCTGCCAGACCCAGTTTTAAAAACTTTTTGGAAAGGAAAAACTGTTGGGTATCGATGTTTTTTGATAGATATCCCATATTGAGCAAAGAGTTCAGCAGGCGGAAAACAGTCGTTTTAGGTGTATTCAGCAGGTTGACTGTTTCCTGCATGGTTAACCCGTTCGGGTACTTGATAAGTAGCTCCAGCAGTTCAAAGCTTTTTTCAAGCATGGGGATGTTATATTTATCTCCGTTTTTTACTTCTTTTGTTTCTTCCTGATTCATCATATTGTCACTTCCTTCTTTTGTTTCTTATTTGAAATCATATTTCTTATTTGAAACAAATTTCGCGTTTTTATAATAAATAGACTTCATGTATTTTGTTAATTAATTAATAACAACAAGGGGTAAGGTTATATAATTTGTTAATTTACAACCATGGAACAAATGTGTGGAATATGAAAAACGGGAACACGTCAACCGTGTTCCCTGTTTTTATATTTTGATTGATTCAAATATTTTGCTTATGCATTTTCTTATCCTATTTATCTTCAGGTAACCAATATTTGTATCCTTTCGATTTTACTTGTGCCCAACTTTGGGGAGAGATGCTATTCCCTTTGATCGGATCCAACGTCAGGTCTTCTGATTCGAAGGTTAATACATCGGTGTAATCCTGCCCGATTACATTCTTGTAATGAATGGTAAGGGTCTTTGTTTTAGGATCATATTTGTTGTCTTCCGTGACACCTTGTACGGTGCTATAGGCAAATGTTTGGGCTGGGAAGTCACTGTTTCCTGCCAGGATGGGTTCGATGGTGTAAGTTCCGGCAACCTGGTCGTTCAATGTGAACAGGTTATACATCCAACCGGCACCATGATAGGCGAAGACTTCGAAACTCCAAACACCGGTTCCCCAGATTATATACTTTCCTTTTAGTTCAGGGGTATCGCCCAACGGTGTGATATATTTATATTTACGATGTCTGCCGTCTGCCGGTATGTTTTCGGCTCCGTTTCCTAACAGACGGGCTGAGAGGTAACGGCCTGTCGGTATTTCTGGTATCGGAAAACCGGACCAGTCGACCACTCTTTCCAGGTCTACATTGAGTTCGGATACCATGAAGTTGTAGTATTGGCGGCTCAGTGTAGCATTTCCTGTCTCTTTTATTTTCAGGGCAAAAGCGAAATCGGCATACGTTTCCATCTTGTCGCGTTCGATGGGAACCTGAAATGTCAGCGACGTGGAGGCTGTTCCTGCTTTAATGACGACAGGGAATCCTTTTCTTGTCTGGTCGTAAGGGATGTTTGTCGTGTACAGTGACGGATCCGGAATATAACGTTCGGCATTTTTTGAAATGTTATAGTCTTTCACGGCTTCTTCGTCAAAATCGATCAGGATTTCCAAATCTTCATGGGCGGAAAGCGATCCTCCTATTCCTATTTTGAAAATAATATTGGCCGTGCCGACTTTGTAGTCTACTAAAGTGTCTGTGTCGTAACTGTCGTTGATGATCTTTAGTGTATCAACGAAAGTATAAGCTTGGACACCAGTTATCTCGCGCTCCGTGGCGGAGGTCGATTCTGAATTGATGATATAAACTTCCTGTTTATAAAATTCTTTATTTTCGTAATCTAGCTTTCCACATGCTGCCGTTATCAGCGTAAGCGTGAAAATGGTTATATAAGACAAATATGTTTTCATATACGTTATTATTTTTATAGGATATTAAAATTACCATCCCGGATTTTGAACAAGGTCTCCCCAGTGGTTTGCCACATCCTGGTAAGGAATCGGCAGGAAGTAGTTTTTCTTCTTGAACAGGTAACCGTCTATGATGGTCCGGTCATAAAAACTACCGTCGGTGGCTTGATAATTGCAACCATATACGGGGCCGTTCATTCCTTTGTTGTTACCGAATTGATCTCGTTCGTTTATCTCTGCATCTTTCCATCTGCGCGAGTCGAAATATCTCTTGCCTTCAAAAGCGAATTCGACATATCTTTCTCTTTTGATTCTTTCTCGATTTACATCTTGGTTTCCCGATCTGTAACCCGGTAGTCCGGCTCTGTAACGAACGTAATTCAGATATTTCAAAACATCCGGATTCTGTGGGTCATATTCATTTAATGCTTCGGCATACGATAAATAGATTTCCGCCATTCTGAATACAGGATATTGTTTATCGAAACTTCCGGCTGCGTTTTGATCTTCGTCATTGATCCATTTTACGATCTGGTAGCCAGTACGGATAGAAGGACGGTCGGATTGTATATATCCGTCAACCATATTGGCACGGTAATCGGCATAGTGTATGCTTCCGGTATTTTCGACATAGCCTTTCCCGATGAACCCGATCGTTGCATAAAAGCGAGCTTCCCTGTTCAGGCATCTGTTGGGCACTTTTTGAATCGTGTTGTTCAGTTTGAATCCGGTTATTATGGGAGAAACTTTGTCTTTCTTCCCTTCTCCATGAATAAAGTAGTTGTCGCCGATGGAGGTCATTCCCAGATCAATGTACAACTCTTTTTCTTCCTCAATTGTCTTGCCGTTATTCATAAAATAAGCATCGACAAGCTTTTGTACGGCACATAATTTACCGGTATTGCTGCTGCCCTGTCCTTTGTTATAGTTGCGGGGGAAACCTAAATAGCTTAACGAGGAGCTTTGTCCGGATGTGTTTACCTGCCAGATAACCTCTTTGTTCCAGTAATTTTTTCCTCCGCTGAATAATGCTTTATAAGACTGATAGGCGTCGATACCTGCGGGACCGTTTGGCCATTCGATATTGTTGCCTTCGAATTCGCCAAGCGGAACGGTTGGATAGCCGTCGTTGCCGGGCATCGTGAACAAGTCGAATTTATTTAAATCGATAATGTCCTTAGCTGCTTTGGCGGCTTTTTTCCATTTCTCCATATCAGGCGATTGTACGTTGAAATACGGAACACCTTCTTTATTAACAAAGTCACTATAATCCGGATTTCCGTTTACCAACGGACTGGCAGTCCATAGTAGCAGGCGGGCTTTCACGGCCATGGCTGCCTCTTTGGAAGGACGGCCGTAGTCGGAGGTCAGGATGTTTTCGCTGTTGGGAAGTTCGGCAATACACTGTTCTAATTCTTTTAGGATGAAATCCGTACATTCGTCTAATGTCGATCTGGTGGTAGGGTATTCTTCCAGCTGCGAATAGTCGATCGTTTTGTCGATGATGACAAACGGGCCATATAACTCAATCATTTGGGAATAATAGAATGCCCTTAAAAAGCGTGCATCAGCGGCATAACCTTCAACTTCCCCCTCTTCTAACAGTTTGTCGTTTGCCAAATGATAGTTTTCCAGAAATTGGCAGCATAACCGAATGGCTTTATAATAGTTTTTCCAATATTCGTATATCGGTTTGTCTGCGTCATATTTGCCTTGGGCAAAGGTTAGACATTTATAACTGTCCAGGCCGCCATGAGCTTCATCGTAATTGCAGTTGAAAGGCCAACCGTCGACCATGTCTGCATAGTTGGGCATGGCTCCGTAGCAAGCGGCCCATGCTTTTCGTATGCTGTTTCGTTCAGTCCAGATATCGTTCAGGTTTTCTACCTCATTCAAATACTCATTTGCATCCAGATAGTTGCAAGAGTTAAAACCCGCCGACAAGCAAAGGCTTAATGCTAATTCTATGATATATGTTGTTTTCATGATTTGTATTATAAATTAAAACCGATTTCAAAACCTAATGTGATCGTTCTTTTTAGCGGATATGCATAAGGAGAGGTTAGTTCCGGATTCCAATCCTTGAATTTGGAGAACGTACATACATTATCGCATCTTCCGTAGAAATAGATACTCTTGAAGAATTGATTTTTGTCTTTAGGTATCCAGTTATAACCCAATTCTATGTCGGCAATTTGCAAATAAGAAGACTCACGAAGCCAGAAGGTAGATTGTTGGGCATTGTTTCTGTTTTCAGATCCGAAAGCCAGACGCGGATAAGTCGCATTCGGATTTTCTGTGGCAGTAGTTCCTGAATAAGAGGCCGGTGTCCAGTGGTCGTTCATGGCGGCATAATACAATGCTCCGTTTTCGTTGATTACTTCATTGCCGTTGGAGTCATAGGGGTTGAAAGGTATTCTACCTCCGCTGATCGTCCTGTAGACATTCGACTTTCCGATAAGTCGCGATGCCAGCGTGAAGTTTTTCCAACTGATGTCGAAAGCCAGTGAGTAAGTCCATTTGGGATACTGGTTTCCTAACCATACTCGGTCGGTGGGGGTAATTACGCCGTCTCCGTCTATATCTTTATATTTTATATCACCGGGCTTTACATCATTCCATGTTTGAACAGGACTATTGTCGATATCTTCCTGGTCTTTGAACAGGCCTAAAGCAATATAATTGAGAGATCTTCCGTAGTCCAGGCCGATACCACTCTGGTAAGGAACTTTCGGGTCTAATTGTCCGTTTTCTTTGATCTCGTTATTATTGTAACTGATGATGCCCTTTATGTAGTTGATTCTGAAATCATTCCATGAATTGGAATAAGTGAAATCGAAGTCAACACCTTCGGAAACGGTCCGTCCCAGATTGGCCTTTGGTATAGCCGGTAAGCCTAATGTGGATGGCAGGCGGTTCAGGTCGATCAATTGCATCTCGTTGTCGTAGTGGTATAACTCAGTGATTAATTTGAATTGTTCAAATAATCCGATTTCTACTCCAAGATTGATTTTCTTGTTGCGCTCCCAGGTTAAACCTAATTGCTCCAGTCGTGTTTCGCCAATACCTCCAATGCCGATGCCACTGCCTGCGGCATTACCGAATCCGAATGAATAACCGGTCAGAGGACCTGTCGCTGCCAAATAACCGAAACGTTTGGCACTACCCGGAGCCCCTACTTCTCCATAAGTGGCTCGGATTTTAAATAGATCCACTACAGGACGTAAGCTCGACCAGAAATTTTCATCCGAAATCAGCCAACCTGCGCCAATGGAAGGGAAAGTAGACCATCTCTTATCCGGTGTAAAGAGTTGAGAGCCTGATGCCCCTATATTCACATCCATAAAGTAGCGATGCTTCCAGTCGAATGTCAAACGGCCTGCCAACGATTGTTCGCGTGAGGCCAATGCGTTGATCAGCAATTCTGCTCCTTCTCCTTTTGGTGCATCTGTCAGATATTCTCTTTGCTTATAAAGGAACAATCCTGTTGTGTGAAGATCGGTGAAGAAAGTTCTGCTGTAATTTGCGCTACCTTGTACTTCTATAACTCTGTTTCCTGTTGGTGCTACATATTTAAAACTCATTTTGTCGTCGACATCCGGGGTTTTATTAATGGTGACCAGGTTGCCTTCTTCGTCTCGTCCGGTACCCATATAACTATGGGCGAAGTCAGGAGCATGTTTTTGATATTTCTTCTCGTACTTGTGCGTGTAATAGTTGTTTTTTGTAAAAGAAGCAATAAAGTTGACAAATAGCCCTTCTGTTATAAAGTCAAGTTTTTGAACGATATTCAGGTTGGTTGACATGTGATTGGCATAATCTTTTACAAAACCAGTCTTTGTCAGCAACGAATACGGGTTTGTCACACCGGACGGCTCTTCTGGAGCTGTACCGTTCGAGTATTCGGCCGGGAAAAGCGTCGGGTTTAGATTATTCATAATATTCAGAAGATTGTCAACGCCTTGCCCCGGTTCTGTCGTTGTATTGTAACGACCGTCAAATCCTAAAGCTAATGTTGTTGAAGAACTCACATCGGCTTTGATATTTGAACGGAAATTGAACTGGTTGTAATCGGCATTGGAATCATTTCCGCTGTTGAACATACCATTTTCTTTATAAAAACCTCCGGACATGTAGTAGGTTACCACGTTTCCTCCACCGCTGATGTTGAAGTTCGCTTTTTGAGAGAAATTATTCGGTTTAACCATAGTCTTGTACCAATCCACATTCGGATAAAAGTCCATATCCGCATCACCGAATTTCTCTATATCCTGATCTGAGTAATACGGTTTTTTCCCTCTGACAACGTATGCTTCGTTTTTCATCTTGGCATAATCAACTGCATCTACCCACTTGGGTTTGTAAGTCGAGTTGTTAATAGAAGCTGAATAGCTGACTCTTACGGATGGTTTTGCTGAAACTTTTCCTGTTTTTGTTTTAATAACAATGATACCGTTGGCTCCTTCCAGACCATATACAGCTGTTGCTGAGGCATCTTTTAAAACGGAGAAGCTTTCAATATCATTCGGGTCTACGTCGTCAATCGTTCTTTTTAATCCGTCAATTAAGATAAGAGGTTCACTATTCCCTGTCACAGAGTTGATCCCTCTGATAATAAAGGAGGCACCATCTTTTCCTGGTTGTCCGGACTTTTGTACAAAGGTAACGCCTGCTACTCTACCAGCCAATTGGGTTGATAATGATCGTGTTGGCGCTTTTAATTCACTTGGTTCAAGAGTCGTAATAGCACCTACGATACTTACTTTTTTTTGAGAGCCGACACCGGTGACAACAACTTCATCCAGAAGTTCAGAGTCTTCTTCCATTTCGACAAGAAGGGAAGTCAGTTCCTGATTCTTTAATTTACTGATATTTATTTCTTTCGTTTTGTAACCGAGATAAGAGAATACGAGGGTCGAATTTCTTGGTACATTGCTCAAGCTAAAACTTCCATCTTCTCCAGATATTGTTCCGATCAGCGCGTTGGCTTTAACGTGAATTGTTATGTACGCTAACTCTCCTAAAGCATCTTTTACTTTACCTGAAACCAGAACGTTGTCTTTGGCTTGTTGGTGTTTGGTCGGTTGTTGAATCAGAGAAGGCTCTCCTATATTATCCGCCCATATATGCCCTACAAAGAATGAGAATAATAATAAAGACCCCAAAGGTCTAAAAATGTGTGTACAGATTGAATTTGGATGATAAAATGTAATATCATCTTTTATGCGATTTTTTTTCATACTTTTGTATGCGTTTTTGTTAGTATTAATTTAATGAGAAAAGAGGTACTAATTTAAGGCTGATAAGTGAGGCAACACTTATTGGCCTTTTTTTGTACAAAGGCAGGTGATTGTGTTTATTTCATAGGCATGTAAATTTAAAATGTTACTAATTATTTAACTGTATTGTCTTGAATTTAAACGAGTAATATCATTTGTTTAAGGTTTGTGATACAAAACATTGAGTTTCTATATAGAAACTTAGTTTTGTATACGGAACAAATATGGAATTTTTTTATGGAATATATATAGTTTGATATATTAAAAAAAGTGAATATTAAAATATTTTGAAATTTTTACAGATGTAGTAAGATGAAGATTTATGCAGATTTTTGATTTATTATTGTAATTATCCATCTTTGCATACGACTGATATAGTAAACAATACGATTGTTAGTAAATGAAAGCACAGCAACAAGAGAAAGAGTTTATCGCACTTGTAGAAGAATATAAGCAGGTGATATATAAGGTATGCTATATCTATGCAAGTGATCCGGAAAATCTGAATGATTTATATCAGGAGGTCGTGATAAACCTGTGGAAAGCATTTCCCCGCTTCCGGGGCGAGTGTAAGGCTTCCACCTGGGTGTATCGTATCGGATTGAATACTTGTATTTCTTTTTTCCGCAAGTCAAAGTCCAAACCGGAAGTGGTACCGATTTCGGTCGACTTGGAAGATTTTGTGGAAGAAGAAGATAAAACAGCCCAGCTTCATGAACTTTACCGGATGATAAACCGGCTGGGACGTTTGGAGCGTGCACTGATCCTGCTTTGGCTGGAAGAAAAGAGTTATCAGGAGATGGCGGATATTACCGGACTTTCCCGTAATAATGTGGCAGTAAAACTCAATCGTATTAAAGAGAAACTAAGAATCATGTCAAACAGTTAAATTAAAAAGAATATGGAACTGGAAGAATTAAAAGCAGGTTGGAATGTGCTGAACGAGCGATTGGCACAGAATGAGATATTGAATAAAAGGATCATTAAGGAGATGATAATTAATCGGACACAGTCGGCCTATGAACGGTTGTTCAGGTTTGATTTGTTTGGACTTATATTGGCATTCGTGATGTGTGTGTTATTTCCTGTGCTAGTTGTGACAGGTAAAATCGTGATGCAGCCGCTCTCTTTTGCTGTATTGGAAGGGACTATTGGCATAGGATTTATTATACAAGTCTTTTTCTCCGCTATACTTCTTAGGTTCAATATGGAGAAGAAGAGGATTTGTGAACTGGCCCGACTTACGTTAATTTATAAACTTTGGATGAAAAGGAATTTCATGTTTGCTTCGGGACTTGTAGTTTCAGCTCTGATTGCTTTTCTGTTTATTGAAAAGGCCCGGCTTGTCGCTAATTGGGAAATACGTCTGATATTAATATTGCTCTTTATTTCTATTATGATGTTCTATCAAATCCGTTTTTACCTGAGAAATATCCGAACAATAGAGAAAGGCCTGGAAGAACTGAAGGAGTTCGAAGAAGAAGTGGGTTAGAATAGGTCGGAATGGGTGACATTAAAAAGACAAGTCATGACGGATATATCTTTTTTATCGGTGTTGGTCCCCGTCTTGATTTTAAATTGAAATCGGTGGTAGTAACTTATGTTGATTTTGATGAACACCGTCCCTCTGATTTTGAACCTATCAAAGAAAAGCTGGATGGCATTCATCCTGTCCTGTTCGGTTTGAAATGTGTAGGTGGCATCCGGAAAGACTTCAGGAATATGCAATTAGGAGTTAATATCGCTTATTTACCTAGTTTTACCCGTTTATCGGATGGAATACGTGACCGTACATTTACATTTGGATTATCTTTGGGGTATAAATTAGGAACAGAAAAGACGGGTACTATTCGTAGCGTTCGTCGTCATAAATAATAAGATATACAGCTTATGGATCGTAGCAAGGATTCTTCTTATTGGATTGAAAAACTAAATATGTCTCCGCATCCGGAGGGTGGTTATTTTAAAGAAGTATATCGTCCGGACAGGTGGAAACCTATTCCCGGATATCCATCCGACCGCAGAGTGTTGACAACGATCTATTATCTGTTGGAAGAGGCGGACTTTTCGGCTTTTCACCGTATTCAATCTCCGGAAAGCTGGTTTTTCCATAAGGGTGAACCTTTACATATCTATTCTTTCGAAAAAGGACAACTTGTTTGTCGTGAACTTTCGGATCAGGAGGGAGGACAGTTACAGATCACTGTTGAACCTGATATTTGGTTTGCTGCCCGCCTGAAAAATCCGAAAGGTTTTACATTGGTAAGTTGTGCTGTCGCTCCTGGATTTGAATATAAAGATTTCGAACTGGCCCGGGAAGAAGAACTGGTCGTTAGGTATCCTCAGGAAAAAGAGATTATTGAACAATTGTGTAGATAGAGAAAACTATCTACACAACTAAAATATAGGCTCTGTACTTTGTCTCCTTTGTCACCGGGCATAAAGACAAGTATCCTTCCCTGATTTTGCCATTTTCTATGGTGAGCGGGTAAGCTCCTTTCATGAAACGATGACGTTCGTAGGCTTCCCCGACTTTACTGTCATAAGTGATGTGGAAATCGCCAATGGCATGCGGAGCCAGATATCTTTGACTGAGACGGAGGGCAACCATTCCCATCGTATAGCGCATATTGATCTCGATACAGGGATGGAGGGCATACGAACCGTCTTTTGTTTTGTAGACGATCATATCCACTCCTAGATATCCACGGTATATATTTCCATAAATGCTTTTCAGGGCTTCTGTAACCGCTTTCTGGGCCTGCTGGTAAACATCTTCTCCTATCCAACGTTTGATCGGTGTAGTCAGATATTCCTGACTTCCCAATACATTTCCGGAGTAGGAACCTTTTTTTTCCGTACTGAAGACGGAGAGTCCTTCATAGGTGACATGGCCTTCCCCGTCGGAATAAAACTCCATCGCTAAATCATGGACCTTGTCTAGTCCGCATTCAATACTGACAGTGCCCTGTTTATTGATAGCCCCTTCTATCCAGGTACGGTCTTTGGGGGTGAGTTTACGCTCCGGTATCCAGTGCAAGCCGCGTCCGGATGAAGAATAAGGAGTCTTTACAACAAAAGGGGCATTTTGCAGGATCAGGTATTTTTCTATTTCCCTGATCTTTTTACAGAATTTTGGAGTAGCCGGTATGGGAAGGTCGGGTAACAGTTGGCGGATTCGTTCAAGACATTCTGCTGCTGTCTGCCTGCCGGTCAGCCGGAAATATTCTTCTTTCCAGGTCGGTACGGATAAATTCAATTGTAATTCTTGTTTCAGTTTCTCAAAGACGTACAGGCTGTGCGGAGATATTCCCCAGGGAGACGCAGCCAGTTCCGGAAGAGAAGGAGCTAACTCTTTCAATTCTTTTACGGAAACAAGCGTGGCAAACGGCCTGAGCTCTTTGGGTTGTAAAGAAAAGAAACGGGGCGAAGCGATCTCTTCTGTAAATACGTAATCGTTGCTATCGGCGTACCATACAGGAAGATGTGATAACTCCTGTATCATTCTTCGTACGTTTGCCGGAGGTGTATAGTTCTCCGTGCCTAGCAGTACGGCAGTTTCATGTCCGGGATTAAATAAATGTATCTGGGGTATCATATAAAATAGTAGATGTATATAAACAGCGAAGCCGTCTGTTAGCGAGACGGCTTCGTTTTATTTATTCAAGATTTTCATCTATTGCATCGATCTTTTTAATTATGAGCGCCATCTCATCTTTTAGCTTTTCGATCTTGCGCTCCATCTCTTTCACGAGACCGCCACCGCCTTTCGAGGAGATGCTGAGGAAGCCGATATTATTTTCGTATGTCTGCAATTCATTTTTCATGCGGTCATACATTCTCATCAGCTTTTCGCGTTCGCCATACAGTTTGCCTTTTCCATGTTCGCCTGCCATATCGTTCAGGTTACTGCGGAATGACTGCATCTTACGATCTGTCTGGTCTACTTTCAAACGGTCGAACTGGCTGTCTACTGCTTCGTGATATTCTTTATAGATTTTATCTTTTTCCTTGAAAGGCACATGACCGATTGCATTCCATTCAGCCATCATGTCTTTCAGTTCAGCCAATGCTTCATCTGCACTCAATGTTTCATCCAGCTTATTGATCTTTTCGATCAATGCTTTTTTAGCGGCCAGATTTGTCTGTTCTACGCTCTTCTGGGAGGAAACATTTTTATTTTTCTGTTCGAAGAAATAATCACAGGCAGAAATGAAACGTTTCCATACAACATCCGAGTGCTTGCGGGCAACCGAACCGATCGTTTTCCATTCTTTTTGGAGAGCGATCATCTTTTCAGTCGTACTCTTCCATTCTACGCTGTCTTTCAGTGCTTCCGCTTTCTCACACAAGGCTTTTTTCAGTTCGAGATTCTTTTCCATCTCTTCCTTGATATTCTTGTAGAAAGCGCTTTTCTTGTTGAAATATACATCACAGGCAGCACGGAAGCGTTCGAAAATCTTTACATTGGATTTTTTCGGTGCGAAACCGATTGTTTTCCATTTATCCTGTAAAGCGATCACCTCTTTATTCTTTTCTTCCCAGTCTTTGAATGTCTTCAAAGCATCGAAGTCGATACCTTCTATTTCTTCGCAGATAGCTGTTTTTGCGACCAGGTTTTCCTGTTCTTTCGATTTCAGCGATTCGAAATGCTCCTGATGACGTTTGTTGATCACGGTAGAAGCCGCTTTGAAACGAGCCCATAACTCTTCGCGCAGTTCTTTGGCAACCGGACCGATCTCACGCCATTGCTGATGCAGTTTTTGAAGCTGGTGGAATGCGGACACGACATCCGGTTCGGTTTGCAGCTTTTCAACTGTTTCACATAGAGCCGTTTTCAATTCCAGATTTTTCTTGAAGTCGTAATCGCGGAACTGATTATTGATCTTGATTATATCATAGAATCTTTCGCTGTAAGTCTGATAGTTTTTCCACAGTTCGTTTGCATGTTCCTGTGGTACGGCTTTAATTTCTTTCCATCTCTGCTGGATGTCTTTAAAGTCGTTGTATAGCTTATTGAAGTCGTCCTGACTTTCGGTCAACACTTTTAACTGGTCGATCAGTTGAAGTTTCAGTGCATAGTTCGCAGCCTTTATGCGTTCTTCTTCTGCCAGGATTGCAGCTCTTTTTTCTTTAAAAACGGCTAGCAATTCTTTCAGTTTGTTTTCGCCTTCATCTTCAGGAGCGACGAAATCCTTTTCTTCTCCACCACCTTCGAGGAATGTTTTCTTCGATTCTTCAACTTCGGCTCTGTGGATTTTATAAAATGCCTGTTTCAACGATTCCACTTCGTTGCGTGCCGTTTCGGCAGCAGCATTTACCAATTCAGCTAATTTTTCAAGAATCTCTTCTTTTGATAATTTACTGATAGCGTTCGCTGTCGCTTCATCCGGGGTTTCAGTTGTTTCAACTTCAGCCGCAGTGTTTTCCGGAGTTACTTCCGGTGCTTTAGTTTCTTCTAATTTGCCGGTTTCTTCAGCTGGCAGATTAGTTTCATGAGTGTCCTTCATATTCAATCACATTTAAGAAAAGGATAAAAAGCATTCCTATATCAAGTCACAAATTAAAGTATTTATTTTTGGATTACAGCATTTGCGGGCAATTTATTTATTAGAAAAGGTTAATATTCGTGTAAAAAGTCCGGAATTAACCGCTTTGTTCTCCAAAAAATGTATTAAACAAAAATCCCTGCAACTTGCATTGAGCAGATTACAGGGACTTTTTATAAATAGTTGCAGTTTTTTTATCCCAGGAATGAGATCAATACGCCGGCTGCAACAGCCGAACCGATTACGCCGGAAATGTTGCTGGCCATGCAATACTGCAATACATGGTTTTTGGGATCATATTGCAATGCGATATCATTGGCAACACGTGAAGCCATCGGGACGGCACTTAATCCGGTTGCACCGATAAGCGGATTGATTTTCTTCTTGGTGAACAGGTTGAACAGTTTTACGAAGAAGATACCGCCGGCGATAGACAGGGCAAAAGCCAGGAATCCGCCGATCACAATACCGATCGTTGTAAAGTTCAGGAAGGCTTCTGCCGTCATGGTTGCACCTACCGACAGTCCCAGGAAGATGGTCGCTGCATTCATGATACTGTTGGAGGCGGCATCGAATAGACGGAATGTATTGGTTCCGATTTCTTTTACAAGGTTACCGAACATCAACATACCTATCAAAGGCACTGAACTGGGAACAAACAAGGCAACAACAGTAGTAACAATAATTGGGAATATAATTTTTAAAACCCGCATATTCTTAATCTCTACTGTTGAAGGATATTTCTTTTCCTGTTCCTTCATATTGATACGAAGTTCTTTTGGGGAGCAAAGAGCTTTGACTACCAGTGGAATGATTACAGGGACCAGTGCCATATATGAATAAGCAGCAATAGCAATCGGACCTAATAAGTGAGGTGCGAGTTTAATGGTTGTAAAGATCGCTGTAGGTCCATCTGCCCCCCCGATGATACCGAGAGAACCGGCTTCCTGCGGAGTGAATCCCATCAGGATCGCTACCAGTAAAACGGTGAAAATACCTAGCTGGGCAGCCGCACCGAAAATCGACAGGCGAAGATTACGAAGCATCGGTCCGAAGTCGGTCAATGCTCCTACACCCATAAAAATGATTGGCGGAAGGAAGCCGGTCTTGATCAGCATGTAATAGATGAAGTTCATGATACCCAGTTCATGCGCAATGTCGTGCAGCGGCATTTCCCAGATGTTTTTCATTACTCCGTTAACATTGACCAATCCATTTTCATCTGCCTGGATCACTCCCATGTCACCTCCGGGGAAGTTGGCAAGCAGCACCCCGAATGCAATAGGGACAAGCAGCAAAGGTTCATATTGCTTCTTGATACCCAGATAAAGCAATATGAATGCGATTGCATACATGATCAGGAACTGCGGTTCAGCAATAATGTTGCTGAACGCAGTCATTTCATACAGATTTTGAAATATCTCGTTCATTACTGTATAGTCATTAATATGTCGTCTTCAGAAACCGTGTCGCCACCAGCGTAGTTGATGGAAGTGATCTTTCCGCTGAATTCCGAACGTACGGCATTATATGTTTTCATTGCTTCCACATAACAAAGCACATCGCCTTCTTTGACTATATCTCCAACTTTAAGCGGTGTGTCGGAAGCGTTCTTTACGAGGAAGAATTTTCCTTCCAGCGGTGAAAGAATTTCGTTTCCGGCTCCGGCAGGTGCTGGAGCGGCCGGTGCTGCCGGTTGTGCGGCCTGGGTAGGAGCAGCTGCCGGTGTGGCATTAGCTGTATCTCCGAAGGCAACTGTTACGCGGTAAGGCTGTCCGTCTACATCTACAGTCAGCACCTGGGGTGTTGTTGGCAGAGCTGCCGGTGCGGCTGTGGCCGGTGCTGCCGGTTGTGCCTTTTCCTGCAAAGCTGCTTTTTTCTGGGCAACATCAGCCAGAAATTCGACTTTCGCTTTTCCGGAACGGTAGGCTTCGTACTGAGCCGGGTGCATTGCATATTCGAACAACTCTTCGTCGTCTTCGCCGGTTTCCCATTGTTTCTCGTTCATCATCTTGCGATATTTGTCAAGAGCATCCGGGTAGTTGTCCTGCGGATTTCCTTCGAAGAATTCGCGTCCTTCGGCTTTTGCCTTTTCGATGATTTCAGGAGCCAGCGGACCAGGCAGTCTTCCGGCTTTTCCGAGAAGCATATCCCAGATGTCGTCGGCGATCATGCTCCAGCGTGCTTTCCCTTTTTCCATCTGCATTACGTTCATCAGTGCCAGGTTCTTTACGTACTGGCTGAACGGAGTTACCAATGGAGGATAACCGACACGTGGCCATACATAAGCCACTTCGTCGAACAGCTTGATCAGCAGTTGGTCTTGCGACATCAGCGGCTTGTTGTTCTTGATATTGTTTTTGTTGATCGATTCCAGATTCTTTTCCAGGTCAGACATCAGGCTGCCCATCATACCGCCGGGAAGTCCCGGGCCGATCAGCAATGAGTTCATCAGACGGTTTTTCGGACTGATATACAATCCTAAGAAATCATCCATAAATTCCTGGATCATGCTGCGTACTTTCATGTAGGCTTCCATATTGATTTCCGGCACTTTGTAACCGGCATCTTTCAACATGGCCTGCACGGTCAGCAGGTCGGCATGCCCTGTGCCCCATGACAGTGGCTCCATACCTACGTCAATATAGTCGCAACCGGCGTTGCACACTTCCAGGATAGAAGCTACATTGAATCCGGGACCTGCATGGCTATGATACTGGATAGGTATTTCAGGGTGTTTCGCTTTGATATTGGCAACGATCTGTCCCAATGAATAAGGACGTCCGATACCTGCCATATCCTTGATACAGATTTCGTCTGCTCCCAGTTCGATCAGTTCCAGGGCCATCTTGGTATAATATTCGACCGTGTGGATAGGCGAGTGGGTGATACAGAGCGAACACTGGGAGATCATCCCGGCTTCTTTGGCATACTGGATGGAAGGAGCAATGTTACGTACGTCATTCAGGCCGCAGAATGTACGGGTGATGTCGGTGCCCTGTGCTTTCTTTACCTTGTAGAATAACTGGCGGACATCTGCCGGAACCGGACTCATACGGAGGCCGTTCAATGCACGGTCCAACATATGTGTTTGAATACCTGCTTCATGGAATGGCTTCGTCCATTCACGTACGGCTTTATTTGGATTTTCTCCGAATAGTAAATTAACTTGCTCGAATCCCCCTCCGTTGGTTTCAACGCGGGCAAAACAGCCCATCTCAACAATAGCGGGGGCAACTCTGGTTAGCTGGTCTACTCTGGGAACATATTTTCCGGCAGATTGCCACATGTCTCTGAAGACCAAACTGAATTTGATTTCTCTTTTCATATGTAAATAAATTGCGCTCCCTATCTCAAGAGAGCCGTTTAAAC